>JANLYU010000381.1:0-4109 GCA_031365785.1 Flavisolibacter sp.
CAAACTTCCTCAATTGCCCGAAAAAGAAGCCAAGCCGGTAGGTGTAGCAAAAACCGTTGAAGAGATCCTGAAAGAGTTGGGCAAGGATGTAAAGCTGGCCAGGGATGGAAATAATAACTGGAGTGTAAAGGAAGGAACGGCTAAAATAAAAATCAATTACAACCCCGATAATTATTTTGTGGCTGGAGACGCCTATCTCTGCCAATTGCCTGCTGACATGTCACAGATCAAGTCTTTATACCAGTTCCTGCTCAATGAAAATTATAAGATGGACAGCCTCGTGCTGAGTTGCGTGAAACAGAATATTGTGTTATCGTGTATCATGTACGACCTGGACATGACAAAGGAAGCCGGTATTGAAATGCTCCGCGACTTATTTCAGAAGGCTGATTTTTATGATAATCTCCTGGAAAAAGAATTTGGTTGCCTGGAACTGTTAGAAGAATAAGGACTATGTTAAATTGTAGATGCTAAATGAAAGAATAATTTCAATCAACGTGTAGGGTATAACATTCATCATAAAGTACAAAATTGACTTTCCAAAAAAAATACCTCACAAAAGAACAGGCACTCCAAAAATTAAGGCAGTACTGCGGATACCAGGAACGAAGTCATTACGAAGTAACGCAAAAGCTATGGGACCTTGGCGTGCAGCGGTTGGAACATGATGAGATCCTTTCCCTTTTGATTGAAGAAAATTACCTCAATGAAGAACGTTTTGCTAAAACCTTCGCAGGAGGAAAATTCAGGATTAAGGGTTGGGGAAAGCAAAAGATCCTCTATGCTTTGAAAGAAAAAAAAATCAGCGAATACGTGATTAAAAAAGCGCTGATGGAAATTGACGATAGTGTCTATGAAGCCACGTTACAGGAACTGGCAGAAAAAAAATACAACCTTTTAAAAAACGAGCAATACCTCCTCAGGAAAAAAAAGACAATGGATTATTTATTACAGAAGGGATATGAATATGAAAGAATCAAAGCAGCTGTCAGCCGGATCACGGATCCATAGAAAAATATTTCTTTCACGTAGAGTAGTCCCATGCACCTTTTCTCTGAGGGACATCCTGATGTGGCGCATCTTTTCCTATCATTTTATGGGCTACCCGAGCAAGCAGAAGTGAATTTCATAAAAAACAATTCATCAAACAATTTCCTGGCCCACACTGCCCAATGAAAATAAATCCATTTTTTTGCACATGGCCAGTCTTCAGTTCTCACTCCTGCAAACGTTCCTTCACTGGGAAAACAAAAAAAAGAACCTGGATATGCTGGAAAAAAAGATCAGGTTACTCCCTTCCGGACCCCAGGTGGTGATATTACCTGAAATGTTCAGTACCGGATTCAGCATGAAGGCATCAGCACTTGCAGAAACCATGGATGGTGAAACGCTGAAGTGGATGCGCGCGCTTGCCATGGAGAAAAAAATTATTCTTACAGGAAGCCTCATCATAGAGGAGGAAGGGAAGTATTTCAACCGGATGATATGGATGCAACCGGATGGAAAGCATGGTACTTATGACAAACGCCACCTATTTGCATACGGTGAAGAAGACCATTATTATACTCCCGGAAATCAGCGGTTGATTGTTTCGGTAAATGGATGGAAGATCAACCTCATGATATGTTATGACCTTCGGTTCCCGGTTTGGTCAAGGCAGCAGTTTGATGAGGAACATCATTTTGAATACGACTTGCTGATCTATGTGGCCAACTGGCCGGAAAAAAGAAGTACGGCATGGAAATCTTTACTCCAGGCCCGTGCTATCGAGAACCAGTGCTATGTCATTGGAGTAAACAGGGTGGGAAAAGACGGAAACGGGATCGAGCACAGTGGCGACAGCATGGTGGTGGATCCGGCAGGAAATATTTTGTTCCTGTTATCCAATGAAGAGAAGGAAATCACCGTATCACTTGATCAAGAACACTTGCAAGAACTGAGACAGCGATTTCAGTTCTGGAGAGATGCAGACGCGTTCAACCTGCTTACTTAAAGCACCTTTACAGGGGTCTTTGTTTGATCAGCCATAGTACTTTATTCATTTTATAATCCCTATTGTTTCTGATATCAGACACTGTTGGTTTGACTTCCACTTCAGGCATTACTCCATGACCCTTTGGAGTGGAACGATCTATTACCAACCTGAAAAGCGGCAACCGGAAACGAACACCGGTATGTGGAAGTGTTACATCAGGAATTAACCAGGCTGTATTACCATAAGCACCCCCGCCGGTTTCTTCACCCACTACCCATACGTTTCTCTGGTCAATCAACGCTTTGGTAAAAAGCGCGGCTGCGGAAAAAGTATTACCCCCTGTTAGAATATAGGTATCGCCCGAAAAATGATTTTTCTTTTTGGGCCTGAAGTATTTGTTTTCAAAGTAGCGGAAATGATAATAGCCATCCAATTTTTTCCGGGTCATAAAAATAAAAAACAGCCGGTTGAGAAAATAATTATTGACATACCTCCCATACTTGCTCCGGTTGGTGATGGCGTACAGGGAGTCTGAAATTTTGAAGGGTTGGTCTGCAAGGTATTTAGTAAGCAGGTTAGACATGGTTACATTGCCACCACCATTTCCCCGCATATCGATCACCAGGTGCCTGACCTTTTCCTTTTTCATGCTGGCAAAGGAAGTCCGGAAAAACCCCCTGAGACGATTGTTCTTCGTAAAGGAATTCACTTCGAGGAAGGCTGTTTGCCCAAGCGTATCTATGCGCAGATTACGCATGTAACGAAGCGCCATCTGTTTTCTTTCGCTATGTGAAGTAGAATGAGGTAAGTGATGTTGTCGAGAAGAATCAAAAGAGAGCATTCCCGGACTTATCATGGCGGCACGAAGTTGTCCAAGTGTGTCGATATATTGAACCGGCATTTTTGCTTTGAGCCCATAAAGGGAAGCATACATGGTGCGGAACACCCCTGCGTTACTTATGGTTTGATATTTATGAGTAGTGTTATAGCCGTCTGCCGAAAGGTGGCGGAAAAAAGTATCAAGTATCATCTGAACCGGGCGTCCATCAATGGATTTCAATATGGAACCCCGCATCACACCGGAATCTTTTTTACTTAGATTAGAAGTAATGACCACCGTATCATCCCAGGCCTTTACACTTAGGGGAAACATCAGTCCCCTGACTTTGTCTGCATACCTGCTTGCTGGTTTGGAGGGGCGCACGGAGGTATGTCCGCAATGGATACCGGATACCACATAACTCAACACGTTTCTGAATTTGTATTCTGTTAAGGAATCGGTCAGTTTTTCCGAACCCCAATTAAAGTAATGATCCACGCTATCTTTTGGAGCGTACCAGTAAAGGCTGGGGTGTGATTCTTCCAGGATGTTCCTGAATAGGCGATAATCTTCCTGCAGTTCCTCAGGTGAAAACTTTTTAGACGGATTATAATTTTTGCTTACGGCGCAGCCGGCGCCCAATAGACATAATACAACAACAGGGTATAGATTTTTCATAGTCATCCTTCATTTAAAAGCATTCCATCCCTGT
Source organism: Flavisolibacter sp. (assembly GCA_031365785.1). Taxonomy (GTDB): domain Bacteria; phylum Bacteroidota; class Bacteroidia; order Chitinophagales; family Chitinophagaceae; genus Flavisolibacter. The sequence goes on from JANLYU010000381.1 coordinate 3,508, forward strand.
GCCGTTACAGGGTATTTGCTTCCGCCCTTGGTAATGATGTGGGCACCCGCTTCTTCATCCGTCATGTATCCAATAACAGTGATGTCTGGACTTTTAGATAATAGCTCATAATCATCCTGCCTGGCGGTAAACAACAATTCATAGTCTTCGCCACCACTCAGTGCACAGGCAGTAGGATCAAGATTGAATTTGAAAGCAGCCATTTTAGTTTCCTCGCTAATGGGAATCTTTTCTTCATACAACACGCATCCCACATGGCTCTGTTTGCACAGGTGCAGCAATTCCGAACTCAATCCGTCGCTGACATCGATCATAGAGGTAGGCATGATGTGAGCTCCTGTAAAAAATTCGATTACATCCATTCTGGCTTCGGGCTTCAGCAAACGGCCAATGACATACTTTTCTTCTTCCAGGTCTGGTTGCACGCCCGGACTTTCCAGGAAAATTTTTTTTTCTCTTTCCAATAACGTGAGTCCAAGGAAAGCACCTCCTAGGTCACCTGTAACACAAAGCAGGTCTCCTTTCCGTGCACCATTTCTTTTGACAAATTGATCGGGCGTTACTTCACCAATGGCTGTGCATGAAATAATAAATCCTTTTTG
>JANLYU010000393.1:0-2861 GCA_031365785.1 Flavisolibacter sp.
CGGTTTGGATGATGCGCCAGGCAGGAAGGTATCTTCCGGATTATATTAGACTGAAAGAGAAATATGACTTTTTCACCCGGGTACGCACGCCCGAACTTGCCACTGCCATTACCCTTCAACCCATTGAACAGGTAGGGGTGGATGCCGCTATAATTTTTTCAGATATTCTGGTGATCCCTCAGGCTATGGGACTGGAAGTACTGATGGAAGAAGGCAAGGGTCCTTCGTTGCCAAAAACCATAAGAACAGAAAAAGATGTGAACGACCTAAACATTGATGGCGCAGAAGAAAGCTTACACTATGTGATGAAGGCTCTTGCCCTCACCAAGAAAGAATTAAACGGACGTGTACCCCTCATTGGTTTTGCTGGAGCTCCCTGGACGTTACTTTGTTATATGGTAGAGGGCAAGGGAAGTAAAACCTGGGATGTGGCGAAACAATTTGCTTACACACAGCCCAATGTGGCACATCAATTATTGCAAAAGATCACTTCTATCACCATTGATTACCTCAAAGCTCAGGTAAAGGCAGGTGCTGATGTGGTGCAGGTATTTGATAGTTGGGCAGGCGCTTTATCTCCTGAAGATTTCAACATTTTTTCACTGCCCTATCTCTTACAAATCGCTGACGCTTTAGAAGATGATGCGCCCTTAATTTTGTTTCCAAAGGGAAGCTGGTATGCCTTGAAAGAGTTGAGCCAAAGCTCTGCCAAAGGCATCGGTATTGACTGGTGTGTATCACCGCAAATGGCAAGGAACATCACTGGAAACAAAATAACGCTGCAGGGGAATTTTGATCCTGCCAAACTGCTTGCTCCCATACCCCAGATTAAAAGATGGGTGAATGAAATGATCCGGGATTTTGGCGTACAGCAATATATTGCCAATCTGGGACACGGGATCACACCCAATGTTCCTGTTGACCATGCCCGTGCTTTTGTGGATGCGGTGAAGGAATATGAACCATAATCGGTTGATGTACTATTTGAATAGTGAAACCTACCTTTCACTTATTCATTATTCACCATAAATATTGACTCATGAAGATGGACACTTTTTTCATATGACCATTAAAGAAACCTGGATCAGTAACATCCACAATCTTCAAAACAGTATCTGTACTTCCCTGGAAGCAATTGACCAGAAAGGGAAGTTTAAGGAAGACCTATGGAAAAGGGAAGAAGGTGGTGGTGGAAAGACGAGGATTATGACGGGAGGACATATTTTTGAAAAAGGAGGTGTCAATACCTCCGTCGTCTTTGGTGAGGTATCAGAATTGATGAGCACCCAACTGAAGATACAGGGTGCACAATGGTTTGCCTGCGGAATTTCCGTGGTGATGCACCCTTACAATCCTTTTGTGCCCACCGTACATTGTAATTACAGGATGTTTGAATTATATGATGAAAAGGGTAACACCATAGACCGATGGTTTGGAGGAGGCACAGACCTGACACCGTATTATTTATTGGAAGAGGACGCCCGCTTTTTTCACCAAACCTATAAAAATATTTGCGACGATTATGATAGTGGATTTTATGAGAAATTTAAAAAAGTCTGCGATGACTATTTTGTGAATGTCCATCGCCACCACGAACGCAGGGGGATCGGTGGAATTTTTTTCGACAATCAAAGGCCAGATGAGAAACATAACATTGATTTCTGGATGAATTTTGCAACCTCGTGCGGAGACGCTTTCATTCCTTCTTACCTGCCCATTGTAGAAAAAAGAAAAGATCTACCCTTTACACCTGCACATAAGCATTGGCAGGAAGTACGCCGGGGAAGGTATGTAGAGTTCAATTTGGTTCATGACAGGGGCACTCTTTTCGGTTTAAAAACAAATGGAAGAACAGAAAGTATTTTGATGAGCTTACCACCCACGGTAAGATTTGAATACAACGATATTCCTGATGCCGGAAGTGAGGAAGAAAAATTATTACAGGTTCTTTTACAACCAAAAGATTGGATATAAAATCACAAAACTTACACCACCCATACACACAAAAGAATTATGTTTTTACCAAGAAGAAACAGGATTTTAAGGCGTTCCCCGGCTATCCGCTCCCTGGTAGCTGAAACGATATTAACGCCCAGTGATTTTATTGCACCACTTTTCATCATCGAAGGAGTTCAGGAGCAAACAGAAATTACTTCCATGCCCGGCTATTACAGGCGTTCTCTCGACCTCACTGTCAAGGAAGTTCGGGATCTCTGGAGTATGGGCATCAAAAGCATTTTATTATTTGTAAAAGCAAAGGATGAAGTAAAGGACAATACAGGTTCCGAAGCTGTTAATCCCAATGGACTTATGCAACGGAGTATTCGTGCCATCAAGGAAGCGGTTCCGGAAATGCTGATCATGACTGATGTGGCATTAGATCCTTTTTCATCATATGGTCATGACGGCATTGTTGAAGATGGTGAGATTGTGAATGATAAAACTGTGGAAGTACTCGCCCGTATGAGTGTCAGTCACGCGCAGGCTGGCGCTGATTTCGTAGCGCCCAGCGACATGATGGACGGTCGCATAGCTGCCATCAGGGAAGCCTTGGAACAACACGGTTATACCAACACCGGTATTATGGCCTATAGCGCAAAATATGCCTCCTGTTTTTATGGCCCTTTCCGCGATGCACTGGATTCTGCACCAGGATTTGGCGACAAAAAAACTTACCAGATGGATTATGCCAACAGGATCGAAGCCGTGAAAGAAGCGATCATGGATGAAGAAGAGGGTGCTGATATTGTGATGGTGAAGCCTGCCTTGTCGTACCTGGATGTGATCCGGGAAGTTAAAAACAGTGTCCATATTCCCGTGAGCTGTTACAATATCAGCGGAGAATATGCGATGATTAAGGC
>JANLYU010000410.1:0-7824 GCA_031365785.1 Flavisolibacter sp.
AAATGCTATTGGCCTTACCAGCAAGTGATGCTACAATAGCAGCGGTGAGCGCCGCAAAGGCGAGACCTTTTAAACCACTGGGTAATAAATTCATGAGCGTGGGATAAGAATGATCCGGTTTAATGATCCCGCCAACATCCGTCATTTCCGTATGAAACATTCCATTCTGGTACATCACATACATGGTGATACCCGGAATTACCACAATCAAAGGAATGAGCAATTTTAAAAATGCAGCAAAAAGAATTCCTTTCCTGGCAGTGGGCAAACTAGCACCCAGGGCCCTTTGCGTAATGTATTGGTTGCAACCCCAGTAATTCAGGTTGTTGATCCACATACCACCAATCAACACCGATAATCCGGGGAGGTCCTTGTAATAAGGGTTGGATTTGTCGAAGATCATATGAAAATGAGAAGGCGCTTTATCCCTGATCACGCTCAGGCCTTTGAGAAGATCACCACCGTACCCAAAGTGTTCAGATACCAGCGTTAACGCCAGGTAACACGTTACCAACCCTCCCATAATCAACACCAGAACCTGTATGACATCTGTATATCCTATTACTTTCATACCCCCCAGCGTCACTACAATTGAAAAAATTCCCAACCCTGTCATGCACCATTCGAAACTGATGCCTGAAATAGAATTAATGGCGAGTGCGCCGAGGTAAATAATAGAAGTGAGGTTGACAAACACATATACCAGCAACCAGAAAATAGCCATCAAAGTAGCTACCGTATCATTATACCGCTTCGACAAAAATTGCGGCATGGTAAAAATCTTATTCTTCAGGTAAATGGGAATAAAGAATACAGCAATAATGATGAGTGTGGCAGCGGCCATCCATTCATAAGAAGAGATCGCAAGTCCCAGCGCAAAACCAGAGCCTGACATGCCGATAAAATGTTCTGCAGATATATTGGACGCAATGAGAGAAGCACCTATAGCCCACCAGGTAAGTGAACCTTCCGCGAGAAAAAAGTCTTTTGAATCCATTTCCCCTGAGTTCTTCTGGTGATTCATCTTCCGGTGATACACCCAATAACCATAACCGGTTACGGCTATGAAATAAATAAAAAATACGACATAGTCCAGGGATTGTAAATGGTTCATGTAGCAGCGTTAGTTTGAATGGATAATGCAAAATAGTAAATTATTGCAAGTTCAAATGATCGGAACGAATCATATAGTTCCATCATTCAAGGGAATTATCTACCATAGAATCAGATGGTAACATGGATGATGACTATTCGTATAGTAGTGCCACGATAATATCCATCACATTGGTTTGTGTGGGTCCGGTTTTGATGAGTGCTCCTGATTTTTCAAAATAATGGTAAGCATCAAAATTCTTCAAATATTGTTGCAGGCCATTTCTGTCGGGAAGAGCATGGTTGATGTCAAGATCTACTATAGCTCCTGCAGCGTCTGTAGGGCCATCCGTGCCATCCGTTCCCGCACTTAGCAAGGTGATGGAACGATGCATCATTACAGGATTTTTAATCATCGCATCCAAACCACATAACACAAAATGCTGGTTGCGGCCTCCTAATCCATTACCATCTACTTTCAAAGTAGGCTCGCCTCCAATCAACAAACAGACTGGGCGACTGTCCTCCACAAGAAGCAACTGATGCACAAAAGAGCGGGCCAATTGTACTGTATCATCTTCGGCATTTTCTTTCCATATCCTGGTTAGATATCCCAGTGTTTCAGCTTCTTTCTTTGCGGAAAGCAAAGCAATTCTATTGCTGCCGATAATGGTGATGAAACTATTGACAAACCACATGTCACCGGGTTTTGCCGTTTCTGCTACTTCATTTTTCAGTCCTTTAGAGATATGGCTGGTAATGCTTTCTGGAATGGATTCCCATAATTGATATTTCCTAAGCACTGAAGAGGCTTCTGAAAATGTAGTGGTATCCGGAACCGTGGGTCCGGATGCGATGACATCCAGGGGATCTCCCACCACATCACTGAGTACCAGCGTATGAATGTAGGCCGGGTAGGCTATCCTGGCCAAACCACCACCTTTTAAACGACTAAGGTGTTTGCGTACGGTGTTGATTTCTTTAATGGAGGCTCCAGCTCTTATTAAAGCACTTACTGTTTGCTGAACTTCTTTCAGTGTCATTCCTTCCTGTAAGTCTTCCATCAGTGCAGATGCCCCGCCGCTGAGGAGAACCAGAACCACATCTGTTCCTGAAACATTTTTTAAGAGCTGTTTGATGGTAGCACCTGCCCGTAGGCTGTTCTCGTCGGGCAGGGGATGGCCTGACTCTATGGATTGGATAATTTTTAATGGAAGTCGGTGGTGATACTTGGTAATACAAATACCTGAAGTAATCAAAGCCCCTAACTGTTCTTCCGCCTGTTGTGCCATTTCACCAGCAGCCTTCCCGGCTGCAATGACTATGATTTGATTGATGGTATTCAATTCATGTTGGTAATTTCCAATCCTGACACTGTTTTCATCCACATGCAGGTGCTGATGCATCAGGTGCATGGGCTTTACAGAAGCCACAGCTGCCTGAAAAATTTGCAAAGCATCGGACTTACTTTTATTACTCATTCTTTATAATATGATAAGTGCCATCAGTAACACTATGACCAACACCGAAACGCCCATGAAGACAGTTGCAAGGGAAAATGTTTTATAGGTCTGTTCCATATTCAAACCACTAAACTGTGAAATCACCCAGAAGTATGCATCATTGGCATGGCTTACCACCATGGAACCGCCTGCAACAGCGGCCAGCAATAAGGATAATTCCATACTTGTATGAAAACCCGCACTGGCTGCCAAAGGTGCTAAAATAGAAGTAACAATGATGATGGCGGAAGTAGTGGATCCCTGTGCTGTTTTCAACAACACACCCATTAACCAGGCTATTACCAGAAATAATACCAGGCTGCCCTGTCGGTGGGCAGTAAAACTTTTTACCAGATCTGCGAGGTTGGTTTTTTTCAACACGGCTCCGAATACACCCCCTGCACCTACCAGAATTAGAATATTTCCTGCATGCAGGATACCCTCCTTCATCCATTGCTGGAATTGTTGGTGTTGTTGCCTGGTGATCAGCATGAGGCTCAGGAGCAGTCCAATACTTAAAGCCATCAAAGGGCTACCCATAAAGTCTACACTATTTTTTATAGATGGTGGCAAGGGGAATAACAGTGCTACAGACCCAATGGCAATTAGTAAAATTGGAATCAAAACAGGTAACAAACTTTTATAGAGTAGTGGATATTGTATTTCTGTTCCCATAGGTTGAACTTTTTCTTCAAGGGTAAATGGAATTTTACTGGCCTGGCGGGCGCTGAACCACCAGGCTACAAAACTTACAGGAACGGTAATGATCAGCCCAACTAAAATAACCGTTCCGATAGACTGACTTAAACCCAGATTGGCAGCGCCTGCAATGGAACCCGGATGCGGCGGCAGTAAAGTATGTGTAATGTATAAACCGCTTGCTAATCCGCAGGTGATCGCAGCATAACTTTTTTTTGTTTTTTGTGCCAGGGGTTTTGTCAGGCTGCTTAAAATCACAAACCCACTATCACAAAAAATAGGAATGCCAATAATAACACCAATGAGGGTGATGGCAGCAATGGGTCGGCCTGCCCCGAAAAAAGAAATGATGGCATTGGCAATAGTTACGGTAGCACCACTTTTTTCCAGTACGGTGCCTATGAGTGTTCCGAGAATAACGATCAGTCCTATGTGTTGCATCATCCCCCCAAATCCTTCATTGGCGGTAGCGGCTATTTCATTGATGGGAATTCTGACAGTTAAACCCGTGAGGAGGGCAGCCATTAATAATACGAGGAATGGATGAATTTTAAACCTGGAACTTGCCAGGACGATAAAGGCGATAGCTGCAGCAATGATAAAAAGCAAACCAGCTCCGGTAACCATAATATTTATTGTAATTGGAGAAAATGATCAACTTTAAAGACAATGGTTCACACTACTTGAAATTTTTTTTCTGCCAGGTTGAATGCTGTTCCGGATCTGGAACAATTTATCAAAACTTCCCATCATCGAATTTACATTTCAGCCTGATAAATAGCCACACTATTTCTTCCATCATGGTAAAAATGCCACTATAAAATCTGTTTTATAGAAATCTGTCTTATGGTTCTATAGCGCATCACCAACCTGATCCCTTTATCATATTCAATAAGACTGGAAATTGCTTCGTAAATTAGTTGTGTTATTCAAGTTCATCCTGAATGAATTATACCATTTAAAGATAGAATATGAAAATTGCTGTTTGTGGTAAAGGAGGTGTTGGTAAAACAACCATCAGCGGCTTGCTGTGCCGGATCCTGGGCAGTACCGGATACCCGGTGCTTGCCATTGATGGAGATCCCAATCCAAACCTTGCGCTCACATTGGGAATTGATCCGAAGGCAGTAATGCCAAAAGCATTGACATCCAAACTGCTGGAAGTGTATGAAAAGGAAGATGGTAAAAAATATGCAAAGCTTAAAGTGCCGCTTGCAGAGGTGATGTCGGGATATGGTATCCAAACAAATGACAACGTAACGTTATTAACGGTAGGCCAGCCGGAACATGCTGCTACAGGATGCATGTGCGGCATCCATACCACGGTGAGGGAAATCATCCATTCAGCGCTGGAAGAAAGTGAGCAGGTAACACTCCTGGATTTGGAAGCTTCACTGGAACAAATGAAAAGGGGCACCTCCAAATACGTAGATGTTTTATTGTGCGTGGCAGAACCGTATTATCGATCCATGGAAGCAGTGGCCCGTTTTCAACGACTTGGCAAAGAGTTGGAAATAAAAAATATCATAGCAGTAGGCAATAAGATTAAGAACCCGGAAGACGAAGCAGCTATCCGTCAGTTCTGTGCGCAAACTGATTTGCCGGTTCTGGGTATGATCCCATATGATGCTACCATTGCGGAAGCTGACAAAAGCGGTTCTCTCAATATTAAAGACATTGACCAATCTCCCGCCTTACAGGCTATCAGTCAATTGTCCAGGGATTTGTTGCAAATGACAGTTGTATAATAAATAAGTAATGCTACTAAAATTTATCAGGGTTGAAACGAACCTTATTTATTCTATAATCTTATTAATTCAACATACTGATTTGCTGAGGCCTGTTGAAAAAGTCTGCTGCCAGAGAAGTATTAAAGGAAACATTTGAAATCAGGTATTCTTCCAGGATTTTACCATTGCTTCGGTAGTATTTATTGGAATGACTGAGCACAATATTTCCTTCTTTTTTGAAGTCTGATAAAAAGATTTCCTCAGGTTGAACATTTTCTTTCAAACTGGGATAGTGCTCTATTTTCCTGATTAGTTTCGATGAAGGATCAACATAAAATACCCATCGGTCATGTCCAACTTTGGGATCAAAAGTTACATCCAGCAGCCTTACTTTTTCTCCATTTAGTGTGGCGGTTCCGGCATTATGGGGCTGCACTCCATCATCTGCCAGTTTGAACGGGAAGGACATTCGGTACAAAGCCATTTCACTGGCGCAAAGAGGAGAGCAGTGTTCATCATCGCACATGAATTCCATTTCCTTTGCCAGCTTTACAGGGTTCACACCGTTATTATTCAAAGACGCCCAATATCCACTCTTGTCATGACCTACGATTACCTTGCTGCCATCAGTTTTGTTGGATTTAATGAGCAGCTGATGACCTTCCTTATTGTTTCTGAAGTAAAATGTTTCTTCCGATTGTTTAACAACTTTTCCATTTTCATTATAGACGCGGTGAGTCCTGACAAAACTTCCATTTTGAATGTTTTTCCAGGTATCCATGCCACCTGCCGCCTGGATCATATCTTTAACCATTCGGTCGCCAGAGGGTTCCCTTACTAAAAGCCACCAGGTAAACACACCCGCTCCCAGCAAAAATATAATAGCCATGGTGGTTTGAACAATACGTATCCTTCTTAACCGGATAGGCTTAATGAGATCTTTCACTTCCAATTCTGCTTCCCATGGAAGTTTTACTTTTGGTTCTCCTCCTGGTTGATTTGGCGTTGTCATTGAAAAAATTTATAACGTAATTTAAAAAAATAAAGTCAAACCGGTGCAAATTCCTGTATTCACCTGGCAGGATTGATAGGTGGTGTTATGCCGCTTACCGCTTCCGTAACCCAACTTTTTATTTTGTGGAAAGCAACTGGAAACATGGCTTCCACGGCGGTACTTACCCCTATGCCTATTTCTTCATGTTCTTCAGATTCGCATCCAAGAAAGAGCACTTTATCGGGTAAGATTTTCAATGCTTTGGCCATCATTAATGCTTTCAGCGGACTGATGTAGTGCATATCAGCCAGGAATTCATTTTGTTCCTCCGGTGGCAATTGGGCCAGGTCTTTAACTTCTATCTCTTTAAAATGAAGTGTTCCGGCCGGACCTCCCCACTTTACAATGTCGAGCAGGATTAAAACTTTATAGCTGTCGAATAATTGCTGCACCAAATGAATCCCCCCAGATCCGATCTCCATCACTTTAACTGATGGAGGGAGGTCTCCATCCCGCTGCAGCATTTGGGCCAGTATCACACCAAAAGCATCATCCTGTCGCAATTCGTTGCCTACACCCGCAATTAATATATTGCAGGGATCACTTGCCATCGGGAATGGTAAAATGATCTGCCGGAAATTCTTTATCAAATACAATATTGAAATGCCTGCTTTCAGAATTCAGTTTGCCAGGATGGTTCAGGGTATCAGCTGTGTAGCCCATTCGCACGGAAGGTAGGAGTAACCCTCCTGACTTTTCAAACTGCACATACCTGGTATAATCCCAATAATGATTTTTTCCCTGCAGAGAATTGGCCAGCAATTTACCTGTGCCGGGTTCAAAATAATAATACCAGATATGGTCAGGATTGCTTCCCGCGCCTTTCATGTAAGAAGTTTTGATCACCTGAGCGGGAAGGCCATCTGATAACGTTACCAAACCGACGTATTCCGCTTTTATCCCCGGGTCTTTTAATTTATAGGGCATGCACATCACATACTGTGAACCAAATCCGGAATTCCATGCGCCGTCTATATCTTTTTGTTCATCCGACACCCTGCCATTGTATAATTTCCTTGCTTTCTCGCCATCATGCAACAGGGTAATGGCGGTATCATGCAACTTGTAGGTGATGTTTGTTTTGTAAGTGGGCTGAATCATGTAATCCATGTGCTGATCCACCTCCCTGATGTTTTTACCAGAGCTGTCATAAGTGATACTTTTTTTATCGAACGACAGGCTTTTCTTTTGTTGCCATACATCATAACCACCTGCATAGGCTATGGCACGGTCAATAATGATACGCGAGGAATCGTCCATGGTTACCGGAAGCCGACCATTTTCGGATTTATTATCCTGGCACGAAATCAGGATAAAAAGGGTAAGAACAGCTACTAAAACAAGATTCACTTTGAACATACAGGAATGGTATATTAGGTTTATTTTTTAAGGCTGCAAACATGCTTCCGTTTACCATTAAAAATAAACATCTTGTAAGAAGCGCATACCCTTAATGGTAATGCTACCAGCTCAGGCATAGTTTTTCCTTTCACTGTTGCTAGCGCGCCAATAATTTCTGAGAATTCAATATTTAAGATACTTCTGCATGAAGCCCAAGCGGTGCATGCGTGATGGCACTGATATCTTCCAGGATGTCAAATTGTTTCATTTTGAAATCACTCAATGCCGGATGGCCGAGCACACCGGCCACCAATGGCGATGCCTTGAACTGTTCCAATGATGGTTCATCTTCGAAAAGATAGAGTCCGCCTGCTTCCTTATCTTTTTCATTCATAAGCCAGATCTT
>JANLYU010000412.1:0-4292 GCA_031365785.1 Flavisolibacter sp.
GCACCTTCCGGCACATGAATATGCACCGCTTTCTTCTCGATGAGCGATGGATCAACACCTAATTTTTTCGCGTTGGCGCTCAGGTAAGACAAGGCTGTGGATGCGCTTTCCTTCATCACATTTCCCAAATTTCCAGTCAGGCGCAACTCATGTTTGCCATCGCTGAGTGAAGCCTCAATAAAAAGGATATCACCACCCACATAAGTATAGGCAAGTCCTACAGCTACACCGGCAATAGTTGCGGATTTATACATTTCATTATTATATCTCGACCTTCCCAGTATTTTTTCAATGTCACTGATAGCCAGGGAGGATTTCAGTTTACCTTTCATAGCTAACTGCTTGGCCTGGTAACGCATAATGGCCGCCAGGTGCCGGTCCAGTTCCCGCACGCCGCTTTCCCTTGTATAGTCCTGTATGATCTTTTCCAATACCTGGTCGCTGACTTTAAAAAAAGAACTTTTTAAGCCATGTGCTTCCCTTTGCTTGGGCAAAAGATGTCTTTTGGCAATTTCCATTTTTTCTTCTACTGCATAGCCACTGAGTTCTATGATCTCCAGCCTGTCACGTAAAGCGGGCTGGATCGTTTGCAGGTTATTGGCCGTAGCGATAAACAAAACCTTGCTCAGGTCATATTCCAGTTCGAGGTAGTTATCGTAAAAGGTATTGTTTTGTTCAGGATCGAGTACTTCGAGCAAAGCACTGCTGGGATCACCACGCAAATCACTGCCCACCTTGTCTATTTCATCCAAAATCATAACAGGGTTGGATGATTTGATCTTCCTTATGTTCTGCACAATCCTTCCGGGCATGGCACCAATATAAGTTTTACGGTGTCCGCGGATCTCACTTTCATCATGTATCCCGCCCAGGCTCAGCCTTACATATTTTCTTCCAATAGCATTGGCGATACTCCTGCCGAGTGATGTTTTTCCAATCCCCGGAGGTCCATAAAAGCAAAGGATTGGACTTTTCATATCCCCTTTTAACTTCAGTACCGCGAGGTATTCCAAAATCCTTTCCTTCACCTTTTGCATTCCATAATGGTCGGCATCCAGGATTTTTTTAGCTTTTTCCAGGTCATATACATCCTCTGTATAGGCCAGCCACGGAAGGTCCAGCATCAGGTCGAGGTGGTTATACACTACTGAATAATCAGGTGTACTTGGATGCATCCTTTCCAACTTTTCAATTCCTTTTTTGAAATTATCCCTGGCTGCATCGGGCCATTTTTTGGTTTCCGCTTTTTTCTGAAGCTCTTTAATCTCTCTTTCATTGGGATCGCCTCCCAGTTCTTCCTTGATGCTTTTTAATTGCTGCTGCAAAAAATAATCGCGTTGCTGTTTATCAAGTTCCGTCCTTGTTTTATTGGTTACCTTATTTTTAAGCTCGGCAAACTGTAGTTCTTTTTGCAGGTATTGCATTAAAAGGTCAGCTCTTTCCCTGATGTTATTGATCTCAAGTAATCGTTGTTTATCGCGGATATCAATCGTGAGGTTGCTGGAAACAAAATGGATCAGGAATGAAGGGTTTTCAATATTGCGTAAAATAACAGAAGCTTCTGTGGGAATATTGGGTGATAACTGTATGATCTCCGTGGCGAGGTCTTTAATATTGGAAACATAAGCTTCAAAATCGGCATCCTTGGGGGCTTCTTCTTCATTGACTACACTGATGTGTGCTTTAAAATAGGGCTCCTCATGAAAAATACTTTCAATAGCAAACCTGCTTTTCCCCTGTATGATAATCGTGGTGCCGCCATCAGGCATCTTGATCTGCTTGACAATTTTTGCTACCGTACCAATATGCTCCAGATCCCTTGTTCCCGGATCTTCCACAGAACTATCTTTTTGCGCTACCACACCTATGAGCTTATCACTCTTGTAAGCATCATTTACTGCTTTAATGCTTTTGTCCCTGCCCACAGTGATGGGAAGCACCACACCGGGAAACAAAACTGTATTGCGCAAAGGAAGGATAGGTATGTCTAATGGAATATCGATTTTTTCGTTTCCCTCCGCATCATTTTCATTCATGGGAATAATGGGCATGAAATCTATTTCTTCTTCTGGCTTCAAATGGAAGGTCACACGCAGGTGTTTAATGATATAAATATACTTTTCAGGAGTGCAAATTTAAGTCAGGTTTCATGGAACGCCTTTTTTTATATAACGACAGGTCTATATACATAAAAATCCCCCGGTCTGAAACCAGGGGACCAAAAAAGTATATTCCACTAAAGAGCGATTCCCAGGGACAATTGAAAACCCTGATTTTTCCATTTCTCTTTGTTATCAATGTCGCTGATATTGTTCAGACCAACAAAATAACGTCCGGACAACCGAAGCTTACTAATGTTGATGACCGCTCCACCTGCCAGTGAAAAGTCGCCCCGCTTGAAAGCATCCTTTCCATTTTCTAATAATTTTTTATTCTTATCCAGGAGCACTCCAAACTGGGGACCTGCCTGCAGCGAAAGGAGGCTACCCACTTTATAATTCAGTAGGATGGGGATCGACAGGTAGTTCAATTTCACATCCTTATAATTGGAAAAATTAGTGGCATTCTGGTAAACGTTCTTAAAACTACTGTCAACCCTTGTCTGGTACTGGTTGAACAGCACCTCTGGCTGAATAGCAAGCCTGCCTCCCAAACCAATTTCTGCAAATCCGCCGAGGTGATAACCATATTTGAATTCGTCTCCGAAAGATTTACCATCCACCTTAGTGATGTTAGTTCCTGCTTTTACTCCGAGGTGAAATTGGGCCATGGCAACCTGGGTGGCGAGTACCAATAAAATAATAAATAGTTTTTGTTTCATAAAGTTGAAATTTAGTAAGTTCCAATAGTTCAAGATTAATGCCACCGGACACATCTTGGTGTTAAATAAAAAATAAACAACTAAAAAATAACACCTGCATTGAATACTAATGCCGTGCTGAATTTTTTATTTGTTCCAGGAAAATAATAATCACAAACAAGTTGCGGTTGAATGAAAAAATTTCCTTTCGCATATTCTGTTTTTACATAAGCAGATAGGGACAAGGGTTGAAAATACAATTGGTCGTCAAGGTAGATGTTATCAGAATTGTATAATACATTGGCCCCCGTTCTGGGAAGCGTTGCATAGGTACTGCTGGTCTGGTTGAATCCAAACTTCTGCGTTCCGCTGGTAAACACCAACTGTGGCGTTAATCTAATATAATCTTCTTTGCCCAGCGCGTTTCTCCAATAGAAATCGTGCCTCACAGAAGTAATAACATTAAAATCATTAATGCTTTCCCGGGTGTTGATCCGGGTAAACCCATTTAGTAATAACCGGAGCGAAGTAATATAATCTGCCCGCTGTTCGACATCCGTCCGGTTACCCCAGCCATAACTAACAGCAACAGATGGTTTCACCCAAAATTTTTTATAGGTGAAGTAGGCATACGCTTCATTTTTCAGCGGCGAAGTATAAAAAGGCAAAGAATCTTTTGTAAAAAAATGGGTGAACGCGAAACCTGAAATAAACCGTTTGTTCTTGAGGAAATCATAAGAACCTGTCAGGTACAGCTGATAGGCATTCAGATTCACACCATCATTGACCAGCTGACCCGTGGCGTTCACACCCCACCCGCTTTTTGAATAATAAGCCAGGGACGGTGTATAATTTATTTTCTTTTGTGTTTGCAAATAAAAATTGTTTTTAGATGCGTAATTAAAATAGTTAGATGTTACGGCTACATTGAAAAGTAAAAAGCTTTTTGGAGCTGTTAATGAATCCAAAAGTGCATCCAGTTCATTGAAAAGAACATCATAATCAGTAAAACTAGTGTCTGCATCATGCGCTTTAACCGGCGACTGTGCACTAGTTACCAGGGTGGCTGACAGGGCGGCCATGATCCATAAAAATATTTTTCCGGTCATTGCAGCAGATTTCGGCTTCCTCTCGGTAACAGGTAATGAATAGACGTCGATAATACTTCAAGGTTTAATGATAGTAGAACGGTTTAACTCCATTTTTATTGGACTAAACCAGCTGAATCAGGGTGATTTCCGGAAGAATTCCCACCCTTCCCGGATACCCTATAAAACCAAACCCCCTGTTCACATATAATTTCTGCGCGTCCTTTTCATAAAGTCCTGCCCATTGTCTGTAAACATATTGAACCGGACTCCATTTCAACCAGGGAATCTCAATACCAAACTGCATTCCATGAGTATGACCAGAAAGCATCAGGTCAATATCTGCATATTTCTGACGCACTTCAGCATCCCAGTGAGAAGGGTCATGGCTCATGAGTATTTTA
>JANLYU010000414.1:0-21999 GCA_031365785.1 Flavisolibacter sp.
TCGATCTCATCAGCTTCCATCCTGGACACAGGAAGCACCTGGCTTTGTTGTTTTAAAAAATCAATTTCATATACACGTACCTGCTCATGAATCAACACCTGCCTTTTTTCAGAAGCATTCACTACTTCTACTTTTCCAAAATCTTTTTTGGCTACTTTGATCTGAATAGGTGTGATCCCTTTTTTGATGCCATTGATCAGTACTTCCCTTCCCGGAGGAAGGGATTTGATTTCTACATTCCATTCTGTATCATCCGCCGTACCGGACCATTTGTGGGATGGCTGTTGAACGGCTTTTCCATGAGACCGGAATAACTCAGGCTTGGTAATAATTTCGAGATTAGAAGCAGCACAGAAATGTTCCAGCTGCAGAAGATAAAATTGTAAAGCCGGGCTATTCAGAGTTTTCAAATGTTGAAATAACCTGGATTGTGCAGGGTCAATGAGGTCCCTGAAAGTAAATAAAAGATTTTCTGAATGGTTATAGCCCATTTTTTCAGGTTGCCTCCATAAAGATGGATCCATCTTCAATGCTTCCAAACCTGCCAGTAAGATCCAAATAGAAAACCTGTCTATGGTGGCAGAAAAATCGGAAGCCAGCCTGGATGGGTGTTGAAACCCAGGGCTTCCGGAAACCAAACTGTTCTGTCCTTTGAATTCTTCAATATATATGGAATCATAATCCACCAGCCTGATGATGAAATTGGTAACCTCCCCCGATACCAGGATATGATGCAGATTGAGGTCACCATGACCCATGCCATGGGTTTCCAAATTAGAAGATAACTCCACCAGGTCGTGCTGAAGTTTTGAAAGTCGGGCAGGGTCAGAAATGATCCGATCTACAAATTGGTTCAAAGAAATACCATCTACCCAATCCATGATTACAGCAGGATAATTTTCGCTTTGGATGGTGATTTCCTTACGGAGAAATTCCGTTTTTACTTTCCAGGAGAAGGATTGCCTGTTGAGGTATCGGCAAACAGCTTCGTAACGCTTGAATTTTTCAGGCTCATCATAAAGAAAAAAGCGGACTGCGGATACCTGGGAATTTTTTTCCGCCTTAAATAAAACGGCACTACCACCTTTGAGGAAGGGCCCCGAGTCCTTACCAACGATATTTGGAATAAACGTAAAGTCGTTCAGAACATAAAACGTCCCTGGTGCCTTTTCTTTGATACGATCCGAATACTGTTCAGCGGAAGGGAAGAGCATGTTTACAGGGTGTTTTCTACCAGTTGAACTCCTGCCAAGTCTGGTATAATTTTTTGAGTAATCCAGGGGCATCAGACTACCTGCCGTTGTCCGGCAGGTCCCAGATACACAGCAATTTATAGATTATTTACGTAATTTCATTTCATACGAAACCTTTGAATACACTTACTTATGAAAATTAGGCTCCTGATTTTCTTAGGTTATTCCACCCTTCTTTTTGGTTGTAAAAAGTTAGTGGAATCTCCTAAGGAGGTTTGCTTTATACCTTATGTGGATTTTGTAGCCCAGCACGTAGACCCTGCCACCCTCGATGTAACCTTCACGGCTGTTACTTCCTATAACGGAACGATCAATTATTACCATTGGGATTTTGGCGACGGTACTTCTTTCACTGGAAGGATACCACCATTACATCGCTACCCGCCACCTGCAGCCGGCATTGGTACGACTTCATACAAAATCAAGTATACAGTTGGAAATCAATGCGGTGAAGCCTTCTGGACCCAGGATATTTCAATTGGAGGATGTCTGCCAGATGCTAAATTCACTTATTCCATGATCAATGATTCAACGGTAGTATTCAACAATACCACCACAAGCCCCACACCGGTTACCGTGGAGTGGAATTTTGGCGATGGCACCACCCTTACTTCCAGTGCTCCTACTATTACAAAAAGCTTTCACCAGGACCAGGTCTTTACTGTTTCTCTGAAAGCCACCAACTCATGTGGTAATAATTTCTTTACTGCTCCTGTAACCATTTGCAGGCCCCCCGTCCCGGCACAAACCATTACCATTACTTCCTGTGCCACGGTGAACATCAATGCTACGGCCTCTCAAAATGGAGGAACGTATCAGTGGAATTTTGGAAATGGGGTAACCCTTCCGGCCACACCATCTGCTTCGCCCACTATCACTTACACGTATCCAACAGGTGGTACTTATACGATAACGCTTTCAGTAACCAATCCCACTGGCTGTAAGACAGCCCAGGTATCAAATCCGGTAACCATAGCAGTCAACAGCCTGTTACCCAATAATAATTTTGATTATTCTTCGGATGATCTTGATTTTCATTTTACCCGTCCGGCGGTGACCAATGCATCAGGTTACCTTTGGAATTTTGGGGATGGCACCACCAGCACTGAACAAAATCCTGCCAAAACATTTTCTAATCCTGGAGTTTATACCCTGACATTGGAAGCTTCCAGTGCCTGCGGATCCACCACCTCCTCTTCTGTCATTAGTGTGCCCTATTATAAAGTGCTGAACAATACCCCCAATACCGGTTTTCAGGACGTGAAGGCATTATCCACCCAGCAGTTGTATTTCCTGGGAACGAATGGAAAGCTTTATAAATCCGATACGGCAGGCAACTGGTCTTCTCCCATTAACCTTCCGCCCTCCCTTAGTTTTAACAGCAATACCCGCCTTTTCGTAGATATCAATAATAATTTGTGGATCTATGGAAAAAATGAGATAGCTCGCTATAACGTGTCGAGCTTTGCATGGAATTCATATTTTAATGCTACTGGATTTTCTGGAGGTACCACTATTCGCTCTATTGCGGTTGATAATAATGGTTCGCTGTGGACGGCGGACGACCGACAAGTGAGGAGGGGTAATAATGTAATCAGCTCGGGTAATGGAAATGAATTTGCGTCCCTGGCATTTGCGCCTACCAATAATAGGATTTGGATCACCACTGTGAATAAAAATGTATTGTATTATGCAAACATTAATGGGAACAACCTCAATGCTGTAAGTGTTCCGGGCATTAATGATGGTGCTTATGAAATAAAAGTCCATCCGAACGGAGATATTTATTTCATCACGGGAACGGGTATCATCAGGATCAATAGCGGAGGTTCGTTATTGAATCATTACAACATCAGCAATACGAATGGTTTGTTGGTGAGCGCACCAAAATCCTTTGACTTTGATGAAAAAAATAACCTTTGGGTAATTCAGAATGGCAGGCTGCTCAGGATCCCAATAAATTCCAGCGTCGGAGCAAAAAATTATTCATTTAATGCGGACCTGAATAATATAGCAGCTATTGACGTATTGTTGATTTCAGGTACCGACACTGACATTTTAATGGCAAAAACATCAGGCAATGTGGCAACTAAAATCAGATAAAATAACTTTCCTCTTCCTGGTGCTGTTGATGTCCATCGCTGCATCTTCGCAGGAAGCCATCAAACATGTTCAGATAGAAAAGCTGTCCCCTACTCAATTCCGGATCAATTACCTGTTGAAGCGCGATACGTCCTTTCACTTTACCATGGTCATTGGGAAAATCTTTCGCAAACG
Organism: Flavisolibacter sp.; assembly: GCA_031365785.1. Lineage (GTDB taxonomy): Bacteria > Bacteroidota > Bacteroidia > Chitinophagales > Chitinophagaceae > Flavisolibacter. The sequence continues at coordinate 3,531 of JANLYU010000414.1, forward strand.
AAACGGCAGGATGGAAGAAATTTTTTCTGAAGACATTACACCGTATGATTTTAAAAATTCCGGCTTTTTATTTTCTTATCGTTGGATTACGGAACCGGGTACCGTAATTCAGGGCGACGAATTGCAGGCAAAGATTTTGTTGACCTACAACAGTACTTCCGCAATAAGGTTGGTCAAACCCTCTAAAAATAATATTCCTCCACATGCGAATGCAGGGAATTTCATGGATGTTCAACTTCCAGTTTCCAATCCAGTTGTGCTCAATGGAAGCAAATCTTTTGACAGTGATGGCAGGATCATAGAATATTCGTGGAAGCAGATTGCGGGTCCAACCACGGTTACAATCACACCCAGTGAATTTTCAAAAGCAGTATTAAGCGGAGTGCTCAAAGAGGGCAATTATGCTTTTGAACTTACAGTCAGGGATCAGCACGGCGCAACTTCTAAGGACAGGATCATTGTGACCGTAAAGTCGCCCGAAGCATTGGTAGCACCCACTATGCCGGCTGTTGCAAACCTCCATAAGGACAGCACCACTGTACGTCCTGCCTATGCAGATCCAAAAATGGGAAAGTTAAAAGGAGGTCCTTCCAATGCTTTACTCGACCTGCTGCTGCCGGGTGTTGGTCATTATTTTGCAAGTGGAAACCCACATGGACATGGAAGAAAACCTGTGGTGCTCGGCATCACTGCGCTTTATGCGGGAGCGGTGGGAGGAAGTTTTTATTTTTTGAACCGTTACAACAATCAATATAACCAATACACTGCCCTCGCCGCATACAGGGAATACCAAAAAGATATAAATGGAAATATAATCGGAGTCAGGGGAGGGAATGAAGAAGCTGCCAACCAGTACCTTCAGGCGGCAAGGGCGTCACAAAAAAATGCAAGAATGCTGCTTGGTGCAGGTGCAGGAATACTGGCTGCTGATTTCATTTATACCATGATAAAGGGATTGAAAAATAAAGCGAGATGGAAACATGAAAGGGAAGCCCGCACCACCTTGTTCTTCTCATCTGACAGCTCACCCATGACCGCAGGCATCAAAATTAAATTTTAGTATGAAAAAGAAATTTTTCCTAATGCTATTGTTATTCTGTGGTTCAAAAATATTTGGACAGGAAATTGAAACAAAGACTGAAGCTTTGTCCAGCTCATGGCTCAGGATCGGAATTTCCGCACCTCGGGTTTCCAAAACCGCTGTTACTAAAAAGAAGCCAGCTCCTCATTCATCTATACGAAAGCACACCCCAGTATCAGCATCCGCAACACCCACAACTCCGAAAAGCGACGAATTCAATAAAACAAACAGTAAGATAAAACGATTTCAGAAAGAGAAAGTAGACTGAGATGATTTGCGGCTCTTAGATATCATTTGAAGGAATGGTTCAAAAAATTAAGCGAGTGCGCTACACCGCCCATCCGGTTTTCTTTGTGGTAGTTGACTTCAAAGCAGGGTTCATTACATTAGGAGAAGGCTTCGTCCGGTTATTGGCATATTTCTCTCTGATGATTTGCGACAGCGGTTTGTTGTACACTTTGTTTTCCACCCATGAAATAATATCCAGGTAAACCAAAACCCTCATTTGAAAGCGGTCTTTTTCAAATTTTTTAATTCTGAATAAAAAAGCTTCCAGTTCCTTTTTCACTTTATAGGTGGGAATCCGGAAGGAACGTCGCAGGAATTTGAGGATCTCTTCTTCCACCATGGTCAGATTTTCCATATTGGCCATGAACCTGTAAACAGATTTGGCAAGGTATTCCAGTAGTTCATGATTGCCTAGCTCATAATGCGCTAACAAATGTAGCAGCCTGGCATAACATTGCAGGTCATATCGGAGACCAACCTTGTCATTGATGATCTTTTGCAAATAATCAATGCAGGTTCCAAAATCTCCATTTCCGAAATGAAGGATCGCGATCTTATAATTCAAAACCAGTAACCGGTGTTCATCTATAAAAAGGGCATATTCATTAAGCTTCTCCTCGATACCCGGCACCAGGGAAAGGCCTTTTTCGAAATTTCCGGTTAAAAAAGTCTGGTTGATTTTAGCCTGTGCTATATATAAAAATGACTGTATCCTGAAATTGTCGTTTTCCTGGACCCTTGGAGTTACTGCGAATTCTTCAAAAGTTTTGAGCGTTAGTGAAAATTTTTCATGGTTTCCTAAATCGAAATGTGCATTCAGCAGGTTGTGTAATCCCTTAATGTAATGGCCGGTTTCCACCCGCTTCATTAAGGGAAGGCTTTCAAACAGGTTTACCCATTTCTGAGCATACCTGTAATACATACGAAAGTCCTGACGAATGAAGGCATACCAGCTATAGCTCTGGAACAAATAAAGGTTTTCATAAAATCCTTTCATCTGATCCGTATCACTTGGAAGGTTGTCCTTCATAAATTGCTTGATTCCTGCTTCATCTTCTTCATGCCTAACATGGCCGTGTTTGATGTACCAGCTATACAACTGTATAGAAAGGTTTGACAGGCGGGCCACCACATCTATGTGACGGCTTACCTGAATGGCTTCCAGGGATAATGCTTCTGCCCGGTCCTGCATACTACGGGTAATGTGAAGGGATTCAATTCTTTTTTCGAGACCGATGGCCTGTGAAAGGAAATTAAATTTTTGATGTGTTTTAGCTGTTTCCTTAGCGCGGTCAAGTATCCGGAGGCTATGCAGGTGCAAACCTTTTTTGTAAAGTATGTGCGCGTAGTCAAATTGTTCATTCAACTGCAGGTCGATGCTGTCCGCGCTTTTGAGCAACCGCAGACTCGATAATATTTGTTTGTACAGGTGAGCTTTTAAATTAGAAAGCTGCGATTTTTGAATTTCAGGAATTCTTTTCAAAATGACCTTTTCATCATAGTCTTTCATTTTGTCAATGACGTCGAATAATTTAATGATCTTGAGGTGTTCATTGGAAGAACTCCTTTTGATATACAATTTAAAATGACGTTTCTCCGCTTTTTCAAGCGACTGGATCAGCTGAAATAATATGTCTGAAAATCTGTTGGACATAGATACAATTCAAAACCGCATTACCTAGTCTTATACCAGGTACCCAAATAAATTATCGTCCTTGTTCAGTTCCGTATAATTAAAATGGTATTTCCTGAGGTTGAGCAAAAGCTGGTGATAGTCTTCTTTGGATTTCAATTCAATTCCTACAAGGGCCGGACCGGTTTCCTTATTATGTTTTTGCATGTATTCAAAACGCGTGATGTCGTCTGTAGGACCCAGCACATCATTGACGAATTCCCTGAGCGCACCAGGCCGTTGTGCAAACCTGATCAGGAAATAATGCTTCAGCCCTTCATATTGAAGTGATCTTTCTTTGATCTCCTGCATCCTGTCAATATCATTGTTGCTTCCACTAACAATGCATACCACAGTTTTACCTATGATCTCATTGGCATACTGGTCTAGAGCCGCAATAGATAAAGCTCCTGCAGGTTCAACTACAACCGCGTCTTCATTATACAGTTTCAAAATGGTGGTACATACTTTCCCCTCAGCCACCAGCAGCATGTCATGTAATAAAGGCCTGCAGATGGAGAAATTGAGGTCTCCTACCTTTTTCACTGCAGCCCCATCCACAAAACGGTCTATATTCTTTAAGGTCACCGGGTGTCCGGCATGCAATGCACTTTTCATAGAGGGTGCACCTTCAGGTTCTACACCAATAATCCTGGTCAGAGGAGAAAAACTATGGAAATAGGAACCTACTCCTGCGCATAAACCGCCACCTCCTATGGGAACAAAAAGAAAGTCTACTGCAGAAATTTCTTCCAGGATCTCTACGCCCACTGTGGCCTGACCTTCAATCACCTTTGCATCCTCAAAGGGATGAACAAAGGTCATTTGGTTTTCAATAGTAAATTGTTGCGCAGCTGCAGCGCAGTCATCAAAGGTGTCGCCAACCAGCCTGATTTCTATAAATCCATCACCAAATAGTTTTGTCTGCTGCACTTTTTGACCAGGAGTAATAATGGGCATGAACACCACGCCCTGTACGCCCAGCCGATTACAGCTGAATGCAAAACCCTGCGCATGATTGCCTGCACTGGCACAAACCACGCCTTTTTGCAATTGTTCCTGGGAGAGGCTGCTCATCATATTGTAAGCACCCCGTATTTTGTAAGACCTGGTGATCTGCAGGTCTTCCCTTTTTAAATAAATGTTGGCCTGATAATGTTTTGACAGGCCCGCATTGAAATGAAGTGGTGTGCGGTTCACTACTTTCTGCAACCTGGAAACTGCTTTCTGGTAATCCAGCTGAAGGGTTTGAACAGGCGCATCAATCATGATACAGGGTTGATGAAAAGGGCCGTTTTACAAAGGTCTGACCAGGCGTTTGAGGAGCCACGGGCTCCTGATTCTCCGGACGAAGGCTTCTTACTGTTTTTCCGGCCATCCACAATTCGCTTTCGCGCAACTCTTTAAGTTCTTCTTCCAATTTATCGCGGTAGTCTTCCTTGCTATTGCTTTCAATTGATTTGGCTGCTTCATTTCCCGCTGCTACATTTTCATACAATTCATTGAATACAGGAAGTGTGGCATCCCTGAATCTTTTCCACCAGTCCAGCGCACCGCGTTGCGCGGTAGTGGAACAATTGGCGTACATCCAGTCCATACCATTTTCCGCTACCAAAGGCATGAGTGATTGGGTGAGCTCTTCTACTGTTTCATTGAATGCTTCTGAAGGCGAATGGCCTTTCGCACGCAACACTTCATATTGCGCTGCAAAAATACCCTGGATAGCACCCATCAATGTGCCGCGTTCGCCGGTAAGATCACTGTATACTTCTTTTTTAAAATTGGTTTCAAACAGGTAACCACTTCCTATGGCAATGCCCATAGCTGCTACTCTTTCAAATGCACGTCCGGTGGCATCCTGGAAGATGGCGTAGCTGCTGTTCAACCCGCGGCCGGCAAGAAACATTCTCCTCAGTGAGGTACCGGAACCTTTTGGTGCCACAAGGAAAACATCTACATCGGGTGGAGGAATAATGCCTGTCTGTTCATTATAAGTGATACCAAAACCATGTGAAAAATATAAAGCTTTACCGGGTGTCAGGTGTTTTTTTACAACAGGCCACAATTTAATTTGAGCGGCATCACTCAACAGGTAACATATAATTGTTCCTCTCTCCAGCGCATCTTCAATATCAAACAAAGTTTCTCCGGGAATGAAACCATCCTTCACCGCCTTATCCCATGATTTAGAATGCCTTCTCTGGCCCACGATCACATTGATGCCATTGTCTCTTTGGTTTAACGCCTGTCCGGGTCCCTGAACACCATACCCTATTACTGCTATGGTTTCATTTAACAGAACCTGTCTTGCTTTAGCTAAAGGGAATTCTTCCCTGGTGACTACATTTTCTTCTACACCTCCAAAGTTTAGTTTTGCCATTGTTGTTTTTTTAGACTCCATCGCAGCTGCGAATGGAGTTGATGATTGTTGGTTGTTACTGTTTATGTTTATTCAAAATAAATATGGATAGGGGTTACTTCAGCAGAAAGAAAATATGTTTCTCGAAACCTCACATATCAAATACTTCTTCACGGTTATTTAAAAATTCATTTTCCACCAGTTCCGGGCCGGCTGCCATTCTTTCAAACTCTTTTAATTTTTCGTGAAACCCATGACTTCCCTTGATGATGGCCACGCGAGCGCTTCTTACAAATTCAATCAGTCCGTAAGGTTCCAGCACCCTCACCAAAGCATCCGTTTCTTCCCGGTGTCCTGTGGTTTCAAACACCGTATAATCTTTTCTGATCACGACCGCTTTGGCGCCATATTTTCTCAGCAGCCTTTCCACCTGCACTTTTTCTGCAATTTCGTCGGTTGAAACTTTATACAAAGCCAGCTCCTGCCATACAATTTCATGGTTGGTATTTAAATATACTTTTAGCACATCCACCTGTTTTTCAATCTGCCTGCCGATCTTGGTTACCATCTCTTCCGTTTCATTGATAACGATCGTGAACCTATAGATGCCAGGAATTTCGGAAGGAGAGGAGTTGATGCTGTCGATACTCACTTTCCTCCTGGAAAAGATGATTGCGATCCTGTTCAGTAAACCAATCTGGTTTTCTGTATAAACAGTTATAGTGTATTCCTCTTTCATGAATTTTATTTGAGTCGTATTTCTGAAACACTCGTCCCTGCTGCTACCATGGGGAATACATTGTTTTCCTTACCTACCATCACTTCCAAAAGATAAGGTCCCTGATGGTCCAGCATGGTACGCAATGCAACTTCTATCTGATGTCGTTCTGAAATACTTTGGCCTTCAATACGATAGCCTTTGGCCACCTGCACAAAATCAGGGCTTTCTATATCAACAAAAGAATAGCGCTTGCCATGAAATAATTCCTGCCATTGACGCACCATGCCCAAAAACCTGTTATTCAATATCAGGATCTTTACATTCACATTGCTTTGCATGATGGTACCCAATTCCTGGATGGTCATTTGAAAGCCACCATCTCCAATGATCGCAATGACGGTTCTCTCGGGCGCACCAAATTTGGCACCTATGGCTGCCGGTAGTGCAAACCCCATGGTGCCCAGACCGCCGGATGTGATATTGCTATTCGAATAGATAAACTTAGTATAGCGGCAGGCCACCATCTGGTGTTGTCCTACATCGGTTACTATCACCGCGTCGCCGTGGGTCAGCTGGTTCAATACATGTATCACTTCTCCCATGGTGAGTTGTTCACTTGTGGGATGAAGTTCCTTATCTATGCAGGCATCAATTTCCATTTTTTCGAGATCCCTGAACTGTTGTATCCAGTCATGATGTGATCTCTGCGCCACCATCTCCGTCAATAGAGGCAAGGTTTCCTTACAGTCACCCCAGACAGCTACTGTGGTTTTTACATTTTTATCAATTTCAGCGGGATCAATGTCAAGATGAATGATGCGGGCCTGCTTTGCATATTTATCCAACCTGCCTGTCACGCGGTCATCAAAACGCATCCCTACGGCAATCAGCACATCGCATTCGTTGGTCAATACATTGGGCGCATAATTACCATGCATACCCAGCATTCCTACATTCAGCTCATGATCAGATGGAATGGCACTGAGCCCCAGAATTGTCCAGGCGGTGGGAATGCCTGATTTTTCTATGAAAGAAAGAAATTCCTTTTCAGCTTTTCCAAGAATAACACCCTGCCCGAAAATGACAAAAGGTTTTTTGGCTTCATTGATGATGGCGGCTGCCTGCTCAATATATGATTTGCGTACAATTGGTTTAGGCCTGTAACTACGAATGGACTGGCAGGGTACATAACCTTTAAAGGCAAACTTCTGTATCTGTGCATTCTTTGTGATATCAATTAAAACAGGTCCTGGCCTTCCACTTCCTGCAATAAAAAAGGCCTTGGCTAATACGGACGGAATTTCTGCGGCGTCCGTTACCTGGTAGTTCCATTTGGTGATGGGTGTCGTAATGTTGATGATATCTGTTTCCTGAAAAGCATCCGTTCCCAACAGATGGGCAAACACCTGTCCGGTAATGCATACTAAAGGTGTGCTGTCTATCAACGCATCGGCCAGTCCTGTTACCAGATTGGTGGCACCGGGCCCGCTGGTTGCGAACACCACACCGGTTTTTCTGGAAGTGCGTGCATATCCCTGCGCCGCATGGATGGCTCCTTGTTCATGCCTGACCAGAATATGTTCCAGCCTCTCCCGGTAATCGTACAGGGCATCATAAATAGGCATGATAGCGCCCCCGGGATAACCGAAAATAATTTCTACACCTTCTTCAAGGAATGCTTCCAGAACAGCTTCCGAACCACTGATCTCGGATGCAGTTTCAGGAGGCGTCAGTAACACATCCTTCAGAGGCGGGTGTAACGTGTTTTGCATATTTAAATAAAATTCCTTTTACTGCTTTTAATGCGGGTTGTTTCCAATCCATTCTTCTGCGGGTAATTTCATCCTGTGAAACCTGTAAAGAGATATGTTTTGTTACCACATCCAGTTCAATAATATCACCATCACGAACGAGTGCTATTGTACCACCATCAAAAGCTTCTGGTGTAATATGTCCCACCACAAAGCCATGGGTTCCTCCGCTGAATCTTCCATCGGTAATCAGTGCTACTGATTTACCCAGCCCTGCACCGATAATAGCGGAAGTAGGTTTCAGCATTTCGGGCATACCTGGACCTCCCCTGGGTCCCACATAACGGATCACCACCACATCACCTGCTGTTACTTTTCCAGACTGAATTCCTGCAATCAATTCAAATTCGCCGTCAAATACACGGGCAGGGCCTTTGAAATGTTCCCCTTCCTTTCCACTGATCTTGGCTACGCAACCGCCTTCTGCGAGGTTGCCATAGAGTATTTGCAGGTGCCCGGTTTTTTTTATGGGCGTTTCTACCGGAACAATGATCTTTTGCTGATCAAAGTCTAAAGGAGTTACACTTTCCAGGTTTTCTTGAATTGTTTTTCCCGTAACTGTCAGGCATTCACCATGGAGTAAATTTTTTTTCAGCATGTATTTCATCACGGCCGGGATGCCGCCATGCTCGTGCAGGTCCTGCATCAGGAATTTACCACTGGGTTTAAAATCTGCAAGCACCGGTATCTTATCGCTGATGATCTGAAAATCATCCTGAGTCAATTCTACATCCACGCTTTTTGCCATAGCAATCAAATGCATCACGGCGTTGGTGGATCCACCGAGCACCATGATCATAGCAACTGCATTTTCAAAAGCCTTCCTGGTCATGATATCTGAAGGCTTTATATCTTTTTCCAGTAAAATCCGAATCGCTTTTCCGGCCAGGCGGCATTCTTTTTCTTTTTCTTTGCTCAGTGCAGGATTAGAGGAGGAGTAGGGAAGACTCATCCCTAATGCTTCAATAGCTGCTGCCATGGTGTTGGCGGTATACATGCCTCCGCATGCGCCAGCGCCTGGACAAGAAGCCTTCACCACGTTTCTAAAATCTTTTTCCGTAATCGTACCTGCTATCTTCTGGCCCAGCGCTTCGAAGGCCGAAACAATATTTAAGTCCTGTCCGTTGTAGTGACCAGGAGCAATAGTTCCACCATACACCATGATAGACGGCCGGTTAAGACGACCCATGGCCATGATGGATCCGGGCATATTTTTATCACATCCGGGAAGAGCGATGAGGGCGTCATAGTATTGTGCACCAGCTACTGCCTCTATGGAATCTGCGATCAGGTCACGGCTCACCAGTGAAAACCGCATGCCCTCAGTTCCATTACTCATGCCATCGCTCACTCCAATGGTATTAAAAATCAGTCCAACGAGGTCATTTTCCCATACGCCCTTTTTTACAATCGTAGCCAGACCATTGAGATGCATGTTGCAGGTATTGCCATCGTAACCCATACTCACCACGCCTACCTGTGCTTTTTTGAAATCGTCATCAGAAAGACCGATCCCGTAGAGCATGGCTTGTGCGGCTGGCTGTGTTTCATCCTGCGTAAGTACCCTGCTGTATTTATTGATGATCGTCATGCTGGAATTTCTGAGGTGCTGAATTCTTTTTCGAGAACTAAATCATGATAAGCCTTTTGAATGACGGCACCGATAGAAGCTTTCCATGGTTGTTTGAAGATCATACGATCTACTGAGGCCACGCCAACAATTTCAGCTGCAGTGCCACAATAAAAAGCACTGTCAGCTTCCAGCAGATTCTCTGGAGTAATATTTTTTTCTTTCACTTCAATACCCAGTGAATGGCAAATTTCCATCACGGTAGCACGTGTGATGCCGGGAAGGATGCTACCTTTCTGAGGCGTCAATAACATTCCATTTTTTTCGATGAACACATTGGCGCCTGGTCCTTCCGCCACAAATCCATCCATATCCAGCAACAACGCTTCATCGAATCCTTTGTCCCTGGCTTCCTGGGAGGCCAGTATGGAATTGACATAATGTCCAGAAATTTTAGCTTCTGTTTGAAAGGAAGCTGGAGAAATTCTACGATAAGTGGACATGCAGAGGTTCAGTAATTGATCGCCAAAATAAGTATCCCATTTCCATGCAGTGATAGCTAGTTGGGCGTTCTTGCATCTGGTTAACGACATATTCGGAGAACACGATACCAGCGGCCGCAGGTAAGCATCGCTCAACTGGTTCCGTTTTAATAATTCGTAACTGATATCAATCAGTTCTTCATTTTGGTACGCATAGGGTATACCAACTGCTTGGCAGGAAAAACGTAACCTGTCATAATGCGCTTCAGCTTTAAAAATTCTGGTGCCGTTTTCTGTAGCATAAGAACGAATTCCTTCAAAAGCGGCATAACCGTAGTGGAGCGACTGATCATAGATGTTACCAGACGCCTCACTGGCATTCATGAAGGATCCATTAAAATATACAATCGTGCTTTCGTTATAATACATGCGTTTGGTTTGTACAGCCGGATGACATTCACATGACTGGGTGCCGAGCTGTTTTGTCATGATCTGATGGCCTTCACCTTATCTTTAAAGTTATCAATTATTCAGGGTTAGGGGCTATAAAGTTAAAAAGTATATTACAACGGTAAAAGGTACTGAATTCTTCCCAAAACCTTTACTGGTAAGGGTTTGACGGCACCTTTATTACGGTATCCAATGCCTGAAAGTGGCCATTTTCGGCATAGGAATTACGTTCGGATTCTGCTGTGTAAATTAAAATAGCAAATCTTTAATCTACTAATTTTATAGAGTAATAAATTATTTACTATTTTCACGCAATTATTGAAAAATTTTATTCTGTAGGTCTGGTCACCGGTTTACATTAAATGTCAACCAGTCCTATAATTAATCGCGCATGGAGCATCTTCTTTTATTACAGAAAGCATTCGAAGAAAGAACCATAGAGGAGGCCCTGGATTACACGGTACATCTTGTAGGTGGAAAATTGAAGTGTTCCACTTCCTTTGGACAGGAAGACCAGGTGCTGACAGACATGATCGTTCGGCATGCACTGCCCGTAACATTTTTTACCCTGGATACCGGGCGTTTGTTCAACGAAACTTATGAGACTATGGAAAAAACTGTGGCACGGTACAAAACTGCCATTGAAGTTTTTTTTCCTCAGGCTGAAACTGTTCAGCAAATGGTGAATACGCATGGAGTGAACCTGTTTTACGAGTCTGTAGAAAACCGGCAGCTTTGCTGCCACATCAGGAAAGTGGAACCGTTGGGACGTGCGCTGAAGGATGCAGCGGTTTGGATTACCGGCCTGAGGGCTGCACAAACCGACCTTCGTAAAAACATCCCTGTGGTGGAATGGATGTCAGAAAAAAATTTGTATAAAATCAATCCTTTACTGAACTGGTCCTATGATGAAGTAGTACAATACCTGGAAAAATTTATGGTGCCTTATAATAGTTTACATGATCAGGGTTTCATCAGCATCGGCTGTGCTCCCTGTACAAGGGCCATTGGTGCGGGCGAAGATCCCAGGTCGGGAAGATGGTGGTGGGAAACCACACAAAAAGAATGTGGTCTGCACGTAGTAAAATGAAAAACATGAGTGAAAAAAAATTATCAGTTTTCCCCAGGGCACTGGAAGACGAAGCGATTTATATCATGCGGGAAGTAGCAGCCCAGTTTGAAAAGCCAGCCTTGCTTTTTTCCGGTGGAAAGGATTCCATCACCTTAGTTCACCTGGCAAGAAAGGCATTTTTCCCTGCCAGGGTGCCCTTTCCCATGTTGCATATTGATACGGGGCACAATTTTGAAGAAACGATCGTGTTCCGCGACTGGTTGGCAGCACATACGGGCATGCAATTAATGGTGCGGTACGTGCAGGACTCCATCAACCAGGGAAAAGTAAAAGAAGAAACCGGCAAATATGCCAGCAGGAATGTATTGCAGACCACTACGCTGTTGAGTGCCATTGAAGAATTGAAACTGGATGCATGCATCGGTGGCGCCCGCAGGGATGAAGAAAAAGCAAGGGCCAAGGAAAGGGTTTTTTCCGTAAGGGATGATTTCGGACAGTGGGATGCAAAAAAGCAACGTCCGGAATTATTTGACATGCTTAATGGAAGGATCAATGTCGGCGAGAATGTACGGGTGTTCCCGATTTCCAACTGGACAGAACTGGATGTATGGAATTATATACGGGAAGAAAACCTCGACCTTCCTTCCATTTATTTTACCCACCGGAGATCCATCATTGAGCGGGACGGACTGTACTGGCCTTTTTCAGATTTTCTGAATACCACAGAAGAAGAAATTCCATTTGAAGCCAGCGTACGCTTCAGAACAGTGGGAGATATGACGTGTACTGCGGCCGTGCTTTCAGATGCAGATAATGTGGATACCATCATTCAGGAAATCCGGGATTCAACGATTTCCGAAAGAGGTGCACGGATCGACGATAAACGGTCAGAAGCTGCGATGGAACGCAGAAAAAAGGAAGGTTATTTCTAATTTTTTTGAGTATTAAATCTACTAGAATTGTAGACTACTGTGCTGAATATATATCCATCATCAATGCTTTTTTTTTAAAGATGTATACAGTCAATAAAAGTTCCCTTCATCAATCCATAGTGTTCGGTATTATACTGATCATTGGTATTCAGCTTCGGGGATCAGCTCAAGTCAAGCATACAGAAGACGTTGAACAAATTTGGACTGGATATTTCAACCAGACAAGGTTCAGTAAAAAATGGGGTGGGTGGCTTGATTTTCAGTTGAGAACAGCCAACCATTTTGTAAATAACATATCACAAATGATCATCAGGCCCGGTATAACCTATTATAACAATGAAGAAATGAAGCTGACCGCAGGTTATGCCTATGTAATGAATTTTTCAAATGGTCAAAAAAATCAAACCGGACAACCTGAACACAGGCTGTGGCAGCAATTGCAATGGCTTACAAAATTTTCTAAAGTAAGGACAACGCAAAGATTCAGGTTGGAGGAACGCTACCGTAAAAAAAGCGCTACTGATTCTACCATTGCTCAACAATATCATTTTAATTACAGGTTGAGGTATCAATTCCAGTTGCAGATCCCTTTAGCCCATTTTACAACTTCAAAAAGAGATTTCTCCTTTATACTGTCTGACGAATTATTTGTCAATTTCGGTAAACAGATCCTCTATAATTATTTTGATCAGAATCGTTTTTTTGCCGGCTTTTCCTATCAGCTCAATCCTCATGATAATCTGCAGTTGGGGTACATGAATTTGTTTCAACAACTCAGTAAGGGCAGTGACTTTCGCTCCCTCCAGGTGGCAAGAATATATTATTTACACAACATAGACCTGCAGGGTAAAAACAAATTATGAACACAAATCAGATAGTGAATGATCATTTATTTCCTGTATCCATCAATGCCATGCAGGTACAGTGGGGTATTGCAGGAGGTGGCATGGATGCTTTCGAGAAGCTCACACTTCTCCTGGATGATTATCCTCAGCTCTCTATCACGCTCATGGCTTCAGCGATCAACGACCACATCAAAAAACTTGCGGCCGTCCATGAAAATGTCAACTTGCTGGAGAAAGACTTCGACTTCAGGGATATCAGTAATGCCGGATTGCTTATAGTAGCCACCGGCAATGAAATTCTCGATGAAAAAATACAGGCCGAAGCCCAGTTGCATAATAAGCTCGTATTTGTGGCAGATGATCTTCTATCAAGTGATTTTGTTTTTCCTGTAAAAACAATTCAGCATGCACCTGCTGAAACTGTTATTAAGAAAAGAACCTTTCAGGGTTTTCAATCAAACTCCGAGCAATCCTGGCGCAGGCTGACCTCCAAAATTATCCTTGCATTTTTGTTAATGGTACTGGGTCACATCATCATATCTTATCTTCCCATGCCATCTTTTAATCAAATCATCACGAATGTCAGGCCTTACTTTAATTACCAGTTTGTGTTTTTTGTGCTGGCAGGATTTCTGGCACAAATGGTAGACGGGACCCTGGGCATGGGGTATGGTGTTACCTCAGCCACCTGTTTGATGTCATTTGGCATTCATCCTGTTTCGGTAAGTGCTGCCATCCATACCTCTGAAATTTTTACTACTGCCACTTCCGGGTACAGTCACTATAAATTCGGAAATGTCAATAAAAAAATGTTCAAGCACCTCGTTATTCCGGGTGTGATCGGCGCCATCCTGGGAGCGGTGATGCTGGTTTATCTCGGAGAAAAATATGGAAAATGGCTGATGCCTGTCATTGCTTTATATGCCATGTTTTTGGGTTTGAAGATCCTGATCCGCGCGTTTCAGAAGCAAACAAAAAACAAAAAAATCAGGCGGCTGGGCTGGCTCGCAGGCGTGGGAGGTTTCCTGGATTCTTTTGGGGGAGGTGGTTGGGGCCCGATCGTTACCAGCAGCCTCATAGCAAAAGGTCGCTCGCCCAGGTTTACCATCGGAACAGTTAACCTGGCTGAATTTTTTATTACCGTCGCCAGTGCATTCACTTTTTTTATAACGGTGGGTGTAAGTCACTGGAATGTGGTGCTTGGACTATTGATAGGAGGTGGTGCAGCGTCGCCGATTGCTGCAAGAATGGCTGGAAGATTACCCAGGAAAACGATGATGATCCTGGTGGGCATCATGGTGATGATCTGGTGTGGACGCATGATCGTAAAGAGTTTGTAAAATGTAATAAATAATTAGTGTCATGGATATTTTAAGAATTGCAACAGCAGGAAGTGTGGATGATGGAAAAAGTACTTTGATCGGAAGATTGCTATACGATACGAAATCCATTACCAAAGACAAGCTGGAAGCAGTGGATGCCACCAGCAGGCGCAAAGGTCTGGACTTTACCGACTTGTCACTCCTTACAGACGGACTGATAGCCGAGAGAGAGCAGGGGATCACCATCGATGTGGCACATATTTATTTTGCTACTGCTAAAAGAAAATATATCATCGCTGATACGCCGGGGCACATAGAGTATACCCGTAACATGATCACGGGCGCTTCCAATACGGAAGCATCCATTGTGCTGGTAGATGCACGCAATGGAGTGATCGAGCAAACAAGGAGGCATTTATTTATTTCGTCCCTTTTGGATATGGAAAATGTTTTTGTCTGTATCAATAAAATGGACCTGGTGAATTTTGATGAAAAGGTATTCAATGAAATTAAGGGCAGGATTACGGAGTTGGCGGGAAAGATTGGATATGAAGGAGGCCTTCATTTTATTCCCATAGCAGCCAAAGACGGTGACAATGTGGTACACAGGTCGGCCCGAATGCCCTGGTACCAGGAACACTCCCTCCTTGAATGGTTGGAAGATCTTCCGGTTCACCAGAAGGATGAAAGCCTTCCAGCCAGGTTCCCGGTTCAATTTGTAATCAGGCCCCATTCAGAGGGATACCATGATTATCGTGGTTATGCGGGTAAGTTGCTAAGCGGAATATTATCACAAGGGGAAGAAGTAGTGGTGCTTCCCTCACTGAACAAAAGCAGGATCAAGCAGATCTTACGCGACCGCACCTCAGTGCCTTTTGCAAAAGCTGGAGAAAGCATCAGCATTGAACTGGAAGAAGACGTAGACATCAGCAGGGGCAACATGATCGTGCCTTCCAAAAGTTTTTACATACAGTCGGGCAGCTTTACCGCTACACTCAACTGGATGGATGAAACACCTTTGTCAGCAGGAAAAACTTATCTGCTGCAACATGGCGTTAATGTAGTGAAAGCTAAAATCATTTCTCTACTGGGTAAATTGGATATAGAAACCATGGAGCAGATCACCGATACGAATCAATTTAAACTGAATGACATAGGAAGAGTTACGGTGAAAACAGCCAGACCAGTGTTTGCTGACCCATTCCGTGACAATCCACGCAATGGTGCTTTTATCCTGATAGATGAGTTCAGCAATAATACCGCCGCTGTAGGTTTTATCGAAAGCCTTTGAGGCGGGCGTCCTATTGAAGAATTAATGAATGGACATTCCTCCAACGTCAATCTGATTGACAGTCGATGACTTGGTACCCAGGTTAGCAATCATAATTTTGAATTACCCAAAACCGCCACTACAAAGGCCTTCAGCCTAAAAAACAGGTGTTGGAAAAGACCAATTAGGCCCATTCTTTTCTACCTTTACTTTCCAATTCACTTATTTTACCTGCCCTTAGCCATTGAACGTGGCTGATAATGTTAAAATATGATCCATGTCTGCAAATAAAATTTTCATTTTTGATACTACGCTCCGTGATGGGGAACAGGTACCTGGCTGTAAACTGAATGCAACTGAAAAAACTGAACTGGCATTGGAGTTGGAAAACATGGGGGTGGATATTATTGAAGCGGGTTTCCCTATTTCAAGTCCAGGTGACTTTGATTCTGTGGTGCAGATCTCCAAAGTTGTAAAAAATGCCACCATCTGCGCACTGAGCAGGGCAGTTGAAAAAGATATTGAAGTAGCTGCGCAGGCACTCACCCATGCCAGGAGGCCCAGGATACATACGGGTATCGGCACTTCTGATTTTCACATCAAAAGCAAATTCAATTCTACGCGTGAGGACATCCTTCAAAGAGCAGTTCAATGTGTAAAATGGGCGCGGAAGTATACAGATGATGTAGAGTTTTACGCGGAAGATGCGGGCCGCACCGATAATGAATACCTCGCCAGGGTAATTGAAGCCGTGATCGCAGCAGGCGCCACCACCGTTAACATTCCTGATACTACGGGTTATTGTTTGCCACATCAGTATGGAGAAAAGATTGCTTACCTCGTGGCCCATGTCCACAACATCGACCGCGCGGTGATTTCCTGTCATTGTCACAATGACCTTGGTCTGGCCACTGCGAATTCCATTTCCGGTGTGATCAGCGGGGCCCGCCAGATAGAATGTACCATTAACGGGCTGGGTGAAAGAGCTGGGAATACATCACTCGAAGAAGTGGTGATGATTTTGAAACAGCATCAACACCTGGGTTTATATACGGATATCAAAACACAGCAACTGAATCCGATGAGCAGGAAAGTATCTGATATTATGCGTATGCCGGTGCAGCCTAATAAGGCCATTGTAGGAGCCAATGCTTTTTCTCATTCATCAGGTATTCACCAGGACGGATTTTTGAAAGATGCACAAAACTATGAGATCATCAATCCGGAAGAAGTAGGCGCTGAACTAAGCAAAATCATACTCACAGCCAGAAGCGGGCGGAGCGCACTGGCTTACAGGTTTCAAAAGATGGGTTACCAGTACAACAGGGATGATATTGATATTTTGTATGAAGCATTTGTAAAGGTGGCAGATGCCAAAAAGGAAGTCAAGGAAGAAGACCTTCAGCAGCTGGCTTTGCACTACGATAAAAAAATCTCAATGCCTGCATAATGGGAAAAACACTAGTGGAAAAGATTTGGAATAGCCACATTGTGAAGTCTATCAAAGATGGCCCGGATGTATTGTATATCGACAAGCATTTTATTCATGAAGTCACCAGTCCGCAGGCATTTTCCGGAATTGAAAAAAGAGGACTGAAAGTATTCAAACCCGCACAGGTGGTGGCAACGGCCGACCATAATGTTCCTACCATCAACCAGCACCTTCCCATCAGGGACCAGTTATCACGCCTTCAGGTGAACCAGTTGATTGAAAATTGTGCCAATCATGATATTGAATTGTATGGTTTAGGTCATCCTTACCAGGGAATTGTACATGTGATTGGCCCGGAATTAGGATTGACCCAGCCGGGAATGACCATCGTTTGTGGAGACAGCCATACATCTACTCACGGGGCATTGGGTTGTATTGCATTTGGCATTGGTACCAGCGAAGTGGAAATGGTGTTTGCTTCGCAGTGTGTTTTACAAAGCCGCCCGAAATTAATGCGCATCAACATTGAAGGAACTCTTCATGCAGGTGTTGTATCCAAAGACATCATTTTATATATCATATCTAAGATTTCATCAAGCGGTGCTACTGGATACTTTGTTGAGTTTGCAGGATCTGCCATTCGTTCCCTATCCATGGAAGCCAGGATGACCATCTGCAATATGAGTATTGAAATGGGTGCCCGTGGAGGAATGATTGCTCCGGATGAAACAACATTTACTTATATCAAAGGTCGCCAGTTTGCGCCTGCCGGGCAGGAATGGGATAAAAAAATACTGGAATGGAAACAACTCTACAGCGATGATGATGCCGTATTTGACCAGGAGCTCCAGGTCCGAGCAGAAGATATAGAACCTATGATCACCTATGGTACCAACCCAGGACTCGGCATGGCCATTGGTGAAAGAATTCCTTCCATTGAAAGCATACCGGAAGAAGGGGAACGAAATAACCTCATTAAAGCATTGGCCTATATGGGCCTACAGGCAGGTTCACTTTTAAAAGGTATGCCGGTACAAAATATTTTCATAGGCAGTTGCACCAACTCCCGCATTGAAGATCTGCGGCTGGTAGCAGGCATAGTCAAAGGAAGAAAAAAGCACGACTTGGTAAAAGTGATGATTGTTCCGGGATCTCAACAGGT
>JANLYU010000416.1:0-2649 GCA_031365785.1 Flavisolibacter sp.
GCCTGTTCTAGTAGATGAAAATGGCATCGAAATAACAGGAAACCCAGCATCGGGTAATCTTTGCATGAAAGCACCATGGCCTTCTATGGTACGAACTACCTATGGCGACCATGAACGTTGCAGGCTCAATTATTTTTCTACGTATGAAAATCTGTATTTCACCGGTGATGGTGCTTTCAGGGATGAAATGGGGAATTACCGGATTACCGGAAGGGTAGACGATGTACTGAATGTCAGTGGCCATCGCATAGGAACAGCGGAAGTGGAAAATGCCATTAACCGACATCCAGGCGTGGTGGAAAGTGCAGTTGTGGGATATCAGCACGATATCAAAGGCCAGGGTATCTATGCGTATGTGATCATCCAGGCAAATTCCGGAGAAGAAGCCCAGACACCAAATGAAATCATTCAGACCGTCTCACACTTCATCGGTGCCATTGCCAGGCCGGATAAAGTGCAATTTGTGAGAGGGCTTCCCAAAACAAGGAGCGGAAAGATCATGAGACGGCTACTGAGGAAGATCGCTGAAGGTGAAACACAGCAGTTGGGAGATACCAGCGCTTTACTGGATCCTGATGTGGTAAATGATATCGCAAAAGGAAGGATACCCTGAATAATTACTAACAGCATCAAAACCCCTTTCCTGCGAAATTGTTTTCAAGTACCTGACCACATCAGCGGAAAGTGAGTGAAAGGCATGCATCATGGAGATTCTCCTACATTTGCCAACTTACACATGGAAAGATCAAAACGCAGCACCATTCGTTTGTACCTGAAATGGGTGTTGTGGGTGTTGTTGGCGCAGACCATCCTTGTCAACATCAGTGCCGCGATCTATGCTTACAAATTCACCCATTTTTTCAGCGAGCCGAAGACCACTTCTACTTCTCATAATTTATTATACAAGACATGGAAGCTTTTTGTAGGCCCCACATTTTATAAAGACGCTATTGAACCTGAACCTCCATTTCCCTATCACGCCGTAACCCTACAAACGAAAGATAACATTGCCATTGATGGATGGTACAGCCAAACAGATACATCAACAAAGTGTGTCATCTTTTTTCATGGCATATCAGTTAATAAAAGTTATGTGGTAAAGGAAGCATCTATGTTTCGTTCCTGGGGCTATAATGTTTTGCTCATAGATTTCAGGGCGCATGGTAAAAGCGGAGGAAGCAACAGCACCTTTGGAATGAAGGAAACAGACGAAACTGCAGAAGCATTTGAGTATGCAAAATTCAGAGGTAATAAAAGAATCATCCTCTATGGAGTGTCCCTTGGAGCAGGAGTAAGCCTTCGGGCAGCAGCTTGCGGGATGGTGCATCCCGACGCGATCATTGCGGATATGCCATTCGGCTCTTTACACCTCCATTTGAAGTCCAGGGCTGAAGTACTTGGCTTTCCATCAGAACCCTTTGCCACGCTGGTAACCTTTTGGATCGGCATGGAAAGGGGTTACAATGCTTTCCGGCACAACATTGATGCGTATGCAAAGGATGTTCATTGTCCGGTGCTGGTAGAATGGGGCGAGAAAGACCGGTATGTGAAAAGGAATGAAATCACAAACGTTTTTAAGAATCTTGGGTCGTCCAAAAAAAAACTAGTGGTCTATCCCAACGCCGATCATGAATCTTTTTTACAGGTGGATCCGATTACCTGGCAGAAATCAATGAAAGATTTTTTATCTGCACTTTAATGAACATCATTTCCTGATCGTAATAGGAGTGCCAATAGATATATAGCTATAAAGGTCCTCGATATCTTCATTTTTAAGGGAGATGCAACCATTGGTCCAGTTCTTAAAACGGTCAATCACAAAGTCTTCTCTGGGCCAGGTTCCATGGATGCCAATGCCGCCACCAGGTGAGGCAGAAGCTGGAATTTGGCCTGTTCTTTTACGTTGATAAAATCTATCCAGGCTTTCTTTAGTGGGATAGTCAAGCCCCATATACCGGTCCCATTTTTCGTGAATGCGTTTGCTTACGATTTTAAAAGTGCCTTCCGGCGTGTTTCGGTCACCTTCCATTTTTTTATCTTCCAGCGAATTGTTTCCAAATACAACCGGGTAAGTGGCAAACCATCCAAGCGCATCGTATACATACATTTCATAACTGGATTTATCCACCACAATATTAACGGGAGCGGTGGGCATGTTGAGGCTTCTTTTAGTAGTGGAAGTAACAGTGGAATGAGGAATGCTGTGTATATTTTTGAAAACAGGGTCCCTGAATAAAATTGGGCCGCTTAGAAGCAGTCCGGACAACAGAATAGCGGTTTTCATACTATATGATTGAGCATTCATTAGGATAACGACGGGAAATTAAAATTTATTTTTATTCCCTGGCAGGTTTTAACGAGCCTTTGTAAATATAAAAAAAACCGCTATTAGTTGTCAGCGGTTTATATCAGGCAAATTGTCTTCGTAAGATTACCAATTACTGAACCTGAGACCCACCGTATAAGGTACCTGGTCAAGGGCTTTATCCCACATGCTTTTCAGGGCATAAGAACCATATAGCTTAATGACACCAAGGTTCACTTCACCGATATAAGATAACTTCCATTTTCTCAGGTCAAAATCATCATGGAGTTTGGATTTGTTACTGTTATTCTTGATTTTCTGGCGGGCAGAATATAAATAACCGG
>JANLYU010000432.1:0-3675 GCA_031365785.1 Flavisolibacter sp.
AAGATTGCCCGATGCTGGGTTTTCTGTTATTTCGATGCCATTTTCATCTACTAGAACAGGCTGAACACCTGGAAGAGGCAAGGTGGCATACACTGGCTTCGATGGAGTAACTCCGGCTAAATTGGAAATCATGATACCTCCTGTTTCCGTTTGCCACCATGTATCTACCAGCGGACATTTCTTCTTACCTGCATTTTCATGGTACCATTGCCATGCTTCTTCATTGATCGGCTCCCCCACTGTCCCTAATATTTTTAGAGAAGAAAGGTCCTTTCCTTCAAATGGCTTTAATCCAAAACCCATCAGCGAACGAATGGCCGTTGGAGCCGTGTATAAAATATTGACACGGTGCTGGTCCGTAATGTCCCAGAAGCGGCCTGCATCTGGCCATGTGGGAATGCCTTCAAATAATACGGTAGTGGCGCCCGCAGCCAGAGGACCATAAACTATGTAACTATGACCAGTGATCCACCCTATATCGGCGGTACAAAAATGAATATCTCCGGGCTGGTACTGAAAAACGTTGACAAAAGTGTAGGTAGTAAAAACCATGTATCCTCCACAGGTATGGACAACTCCTTTTGGCTTCCCCGTAGAACCTGAGGTGTAAAGGATGAACAACATGTCCTCTGCATCCATTTCTTCTGCAGTAAAGTCTTTAAGTCCTGCTGCTTCAATTTTTTTTATTTCCTCTTCCCACCACACATCCCTGCCGGGTATCATGCTGATGGGTGTTTTGGTACGTTGAAAAACAATTACTCTTTTTACAAACGGGCACTGATGCAGGGCATCATCAATGACTTTTTTGAGTGGAATTTCTTTAGCCCCCCTGAAGGCACCATCACAGGTAATGATGAATTCCGCACCCGCATCCTGCAACCGGTCAGAGATGCTTTGTGCACTGAATCCACCAAAGATCACTGAATGAATGGCGCCAATCCGGGCACATGCCAGTAAAGCAATAGCCAGTTCAGGGATCATTCCCATGTAAATACAAACACGGTCACCCTTGACCACACCATTGTTTCTTAAAACATGGGCCATCTGGCACACTTTATCATATAAATCCTGATACGTGAGTACCTGCCTTTTTTGATTGGGGTCGTTAGGTTCAAAAATGATAGCGGGCTGATTTGCTTTGCTGCTTAAATGACGGTCAATACAATTTTCAGTGATATTTAGTTTGGCATTCAGGAACCATTTGATATCGGGTTGGACAAAATTCCATTCCAGTACTTTATCCCATTTTTTCCGCCAATAGAAATGTTGTGCCACATCGGCCCAGAAGATATCAGGCGCATTCACGCTTTTCTCATAAATACTTTTGTATTCATCAAAAGATTTTATCTGGTAGGGGTAAGACATGACGCTTATTAAAATACGTATAAACTTAAGTAAATGTTCTCAGGAAGAGGATCCAATATTTTTACCAAATCAGATACGCCTGGTCGTGAGGACCTTTCAGGCGAATGCGCAGGAAACATTTTAAAATAGAAAGGTGAAACCTGCGTGTATACGTTTCTATCCTATAAATTTGGACATGTATTCATACGAAAAATTATTATCTGAAAATAAGGCATGGGCTTCAGAAAAAGTCAAAGGTGATCCCCAGTATTTTGAAAGGCTGGCCCTCCTTCAGACCCCCGAATTTTTATGGATCGGGTGCAGCGACAGCCGGGTCCCTGCCAATGAAATCACCGGCACACAACCCGGAGAAATTTTCGTGCACCGGAATGTAGCCAACCTGGTCATTCATACTGATGTGAATTTGCTGAGCGTACTGGATTTTGCTGTAACGCTACTCAAAGTAAAGCACATCATTGTATGCGGGCATTATGGTTGTGGGGGTATCAAAGCGGCGATCACTCAGAATGATTATAAATATGTGCTGAATATGTGGTTGCGCAACATTAAGGATGTATACCGCCTTCACCGAGAAGAACTCGATAAGATTGAGGGGCAGGAAGAAAAGTCTGACCGCCTCGTAGAGCTGAATGTACAGGAGCAGGTCATGCATCTTGCTAAAACTTCAATTGTTCAACGTGCCTGGAAAAAGGACCAAATGCCAGACCTCCATGGATGGGTGTATGGACTGAAAGATGGCATCATCAAACCAGTTTTTGAAATGAAAGCTGGCACACGGATAGATCCATTATATGAATATGATAATCTTTAGAAGATTTCACCACGATTTATTCATTACAGATCGTCAGGGAAGCTTATTTTTAAAAAAGCCTGCATATGATCAAATGGTATTTATTTTTTTTGCTGATGATGGTGTTATCCTGCCATAACCGGCCGGCTTCATCTTCAGCTCATCAGGAGTGGACACTCGTTCCTTTTGTGAAGGCCGATGAAGCGAACCCGGTGCTGGTTCCTGATCGTTCACAAATATTTACCTGCCCTATTTTACAAAAAGCAATCCATTGGGAGGAAAAAGACGTTTTCAATCCGGCAGCTGTAGTTCGGAATGACACGGTATTCCTTCTTTACCGGGCAGAAGATAGTATTGGAAAATATGCAGGCACCTCACGGATCGGTTTGGCATGGAGCACAGATGGCTTGCATTTCCATAAAAATAAAATGCCTGTGCTTTTCCCTGATCAGGATGATCAAAAGAAATGGGAGTGGGAAGGAGGATGTGAAGATCCGCGGGTGGTGCAGGACGATAAAGGAATCTATTACATGACGTACACGGCTTATGATGGTGATAAGGCAAGGCTGCTCGTGGCCACTTCACCCGACCTGCTACACTGGACCAAGTATGGGCCTGTATTTAGAAAAGCTTTTGACGGCAAATACATCAATGTGTGGAGCAAATCCGGCTCCATCGTCAGCACCTATACCCAGGGAACACCGGTAGCTACCAAGGTGAATGGCAAATACTGGATGTACTGGGGCGATGTCAATATATGGATAGCCAGTTCAGACGACCTGATCAACTGGACCCCATTATTGTATAGTAAAGAGGAGCATCCCCCTACCGAATTAAGGCACAATGCGGCAGATATTCCGGAAATAAAAACGGTGCTGGCTCCCAGAAAAGGAAAATTTGATTCAGACATCATTGAACCCGGGCCTCCGGCTATGCTCACCGACAAAGGAATTGTGCTGATCTATAACAGCAGAAATGTAACTACAGGAGGCGACTCCTCCCTGCCGGAAGGAACATACGCTGCCAGTCAGGTGCTGATGGACAAGAATGATCCCTCAAGCGTGATTGACCGGATGGATTCCAATTTCATGAAGCCAGATAAACCTTATGAGATTTCCGGACAGGTGAACCATGTGTGTTTTCTGGAAGGGCTGGTTCAATTCCATCATCAATGGTTTCTTTATTATGGAACTGCAGATTCAAAAATCGCAGCCGCTGTGATGAAGTAGGGTTCAGGTGAATCGATGATTTGGTACATTAAAAAAAATTTGATGCAGGATCCCTCCACCCGTGGCATTTGGAAAGTCATAACTGCGTCTTCCGTAGGTACGCTCATTGAATGGTATGACTTTTACATTTTTGGAAGTTTATCTACGATCATCGCAGCTAAATTTTTCCCTTCTTCCAATCCAACAACAGCCTTATTATCTACACTGGCCACCTTTGCTGCCGGTTTTATTGTCCGTCCGTTTGGTGCCCTGGTTTTTGGAAGACTTGGTGACCTGGTGGGCAGGAAATAT
>JANLYU010000444.1:0-3267 GCA_031365785.1 Flavisolibacter sp.
TCATTGCTGGAATTGATGAACATGGAATTCACTGAACTCACCCTGCCGCGCATTTCATCGGGTGTAGTCAGTTGCAGGATGGTGCCCCTGATCACCACACTGATACCATCTAGCATGCCGGCCACCAGCAAGGCCAGGAAGGATAACCAGTAAATATTGGATAAACCAAACCCAATGATGCAGATTCCAAATCCTGCCACCACGGATAGCAGCAATAAACCCTGATTTTTTTTGAGGGGTGTAAGTGTAATGATGATGATCATCATCACCGAACCAATATCAATTGCCGCATTGAGCCATCCGAATCCTATAGGTCCCACACGTAGTACGCGGTCTGCAAATTCAGGGATCAATGCCACTGCGCCTCCAAAAAGGACAGCAAATAAATCTAGTGAAATGGCGGCCAGTAAGATCTTGTGGCGGAATACATAGGTAAGCCCTTCTTTCACGCTTTCCCATGTTCTTACCTGTGTATTGGTAACGAGAACCGGCTTCTTTTCAATTTTTGATAATGCCCATGCGGCCAGTAGGATGTATACCAGGATAACATAAAAAGTATTATTCACACCTGCCAATGCAATGAGGAAACCTGCTGATGCATGTCCCAGGATGGATGCGGTGAGCCAGGAAGTAGAGCTGATATTGGCGGCATACTGGAGTATGTTTTTCGGTACCAGTTGAGCGATAATAGCATTGGATGCCGGACCTGCAAAGGCTCTTATGGCACCCGTTAAAAAAATGATGAGGTAGAATAATAAAGAAAGTGAGGAGATGTTTAGTTGTCTTTGAATGGAGGGCAGGGTTACAATAATGAGTGCCACCACGCATACGGAATAAGAACAGATGCCCTTTAATAAAAGTGTCCGCTTGTCCGATCGGTCTATAACATGCCCGGCATACAACGCCAGTGAAAAAACAGGGATGAATTCGGAAAGGCCAGCGATCCCAATGGAAAAAGAACTGCCGGTAAGATGAAAAAGCTGGTAGGCTACCACAGTAGCTACCATGCGAAGTGCCATGATATAAAAAAACCTAACGAAAATGTAAATCCTGTATTCCCTGTGATTCAAAGGGGAAAGACTCAGCCTTTTAAATTCCATCGCAACAAAGATAAGTACGCAACTTTTGTACGGGATCACCCCTTTCTGCCGTCAGGCATAGTATTCCGTTACCTTACCAGGACTCAGGGTAAACTGAGATAATGCTGGCCCTGCGGGTATTCTTTATCCAAAGCATCAATGATCGCATGCAGTTGTTTTTCATTTCCCAAAAAATCTGCATTGGTCACATCAACAAACAGTGTTTTGAGGTTGTGTTGCCTGATGTAATTGGTATAAGTTTCCTGGATGCTGAAAAGATAGTCATCCGGAATTTTCTGTTCATAGGAACGGTTCCTTTTTTTAATGTTTTGCTGCAATTTATGAACCGGAGCATGGAGGTAAATCAGGATTTCCGGTTGTACGACCTGCTGGTGAACAATTTCAAACAGTCGCTGGTACAATCTGAATTCATCTTCGGGAAGGTTGATCCTGGCAAACAAGAGGCACTTGGTAAATAAATAATCCGATATGGTTACGTTTTGAAAAAGGTCTTTCTGCTGCACCAGTTCTTTTAACTGTTTGAAGCGTTCTGCCATGAAGAACAGTTCCAATGGAAAGGCATACTGCTGGGGATTTTCATAAAATTTGGGTAGAAAGGGATTATCGGCAAATTGCTCCAGCACCAAACGCGCGTTGAAATGTTTGGATAATAAATGCGCCAGCGTTGTTTTTCCTGCGCCTATATTTCCTTCAATGGTAAAAAAAGTATACTTCATCTGAGGTCATCTTGCCTCTGTGGCGGGCAATCAACGGGTGGCAAAATAAGGATTGTTGCTGCAAGTGGTCAAGTAATTTTATTCACCTTCAGGAGATCTGTGCATTCATGAATGAGGGTGGTGATACTTTTGTGAAGAATGGGATGCATTTTATCCGGCGCTATTTCCTGTAATGCCGCCAGTACAAACCTTCGCTGCTCCATTTGAGGGTGTGGAACCTTGAGCCCGGGAAGTGTAATTACCTCGTCATTGTAAAAGATCATATCAATATCAATGGTGCGGGGACCGAATCTGACTTCTCTTTTTCTTCCCAGTGTTTCTTCAATTTCAAGGATCACCGACAGTAATTTTTGCGGGGAAAATGAAGTATCGATGCAGATGGCCTGGTTTAAAAAAGATGCCTGGTCTTCTTTTCCCCATGGTTCTGTTTCATATAAAGACGACTGACGTTTGATGAAACCGCCGCATTTGACCTGAATGGAATCCGCTGCATGAGAAAGATACCAGGCACGGTTTCCCATATTTCCACCAGTGACCAAGTAAACCTCATTCATAGTTGTATCTTCATGCGCCTCAAATATCTTTTAATTTTCTATAAATAAGGTGTGTGTATGAGAAGCTTCTTCAAAATATTCTTTGCCTCTTTATTATCCATCCTAGTATTTTTTCTTTTGGGATTCTTTCTGCTGATAGGAGTGGTAGGGCATTTGACAGCTAAAAGCAACCCGAATATTCCTTCCAAATCCATTTTAGTCATCAACCTCGGACAAACTTTCCATGAACGAATGAAGGACAATCCTTTCGGTGCATTGTCCTCTGGTGGTGATGAACCAGGTATGTACGATGTGGTGCGGTTGATTCAACACGCAAAGGACGACAAGGATATATCCGGTATTTATGTGGAAGCCAATAGCAATGGAAACGGTTTTGCTTCCAGTAATGAAATAAGAAATGCCCTCCTGGATTTCAGGACATCGAAAAAATTTGTAATAGCCTATGGTGATGTGATGTCCCAGGGTGCCTACTTTGTAAGCAATGCAGCCGATAAAGTATATGTGAACCCTCAGGGAAACTTCGACTGGAAAGGATATTCCATTGCTTTTGCTTTTGTAAAGGAAATGCTGGACAAGCTGGATATTCAACCCCAGATCTTTTACGCAGGCAAATTTAAAAGTGCCACCGAAATGTTCCGTACCACACAGATGACACCGGAAAATAAATTACAAACCACGGTTTGGCTCAACGACTTGTATCATTATTTTCTAATGCAAACTTCCAAAAGCAGGAATGTGGATACCGCTACTCTGCACCAACTGGCCAGCACCATGGCGATTCAAACACCTGGCGATGCACTGAAGTACCACCTCATTGATGGCGTTCGGTACGACGATGAGATCAAAACGGAATTCAAGCAAAGGCTGGGTATCGGTACCACTGACAAGCTGAGTTTA
>JANLYU010000008.1:0-4321 GCA_031365785.1 Flavisolibacter sp.
CATGTTCGACGTCAAAAGCACATCCGCCAGTCCGTCGCCATTGATGTCGCCCAAAGCCACTCCACCGCCATTGTAAAAATTGCGGAAGTAAAAACTGTTCTCTATCTGTCCGTCCACTACCTTATTATTGAATTCAATACCGGTTTGTTCCATCAAACGGAACAAAGGTTTTTCCTGAGTGGCAACTTTTGGGGTATCCTTTTTAGATGAACAGGAAAAAAATAAAACAGGCATCAGCGCCAGGCGCAAAAAAAGTTTCATTCAGTTATTATCGGATATAATCCAGCATTATTTTATAGTCTATTTCACCGCCGGATTCAAGTTACAGAACAGTGAGGAATCAGAAATCACAATATCGTTTGACCCATAAAAAAAGGCCATGGAAACCATGACCTTTTTTAAAAATATAGTTGAATTAATAACCTGGGTTCTGTGTCAGGTTCGGATTCACTGCCAGCTGTTGGTTAGGGATCGCAAATAATAAATATTTAGGATCACTTTGCTGAGGTTTTTCCTGGAAAGGAAGCAAAAATTTACCAAAGCGGATCAAATCCTGCCTTCTCCAACTTTCTGTATACAATTCCCTTCCTCTTTCATCAATCAGATTATCAAGCGTTACTGAAGTCAGCAGTGAGGCACCCCTGGTAGGGTGGGTGCGGATGTAGTTGACAATAGTCAATGCTGAATTTCCGTATACACCTGCAATGGTGCCAGTACCGCCTCTAAGAATAGCCTCTGCTTTCATGAGCAAAACATCAGCCAGACGGAAATAAACATAGTCATTGTCCACATTACCACTTCCTTCGTTAGGATAGTCGATTGCATATTTATATAACCTGTAACCTGTTACTTCCAGATTAGTTCCTGTTTCAATACTTTTTACAATCGGTGTAAATATTAAAGGAGCGCCTGTTCTGTCTTTAAGTGGTGCATCAGTCGTCCAATTATATTGTTGTCCGGTAAGAAAACCTACGTTGACCCTGCTACCTGGGTTGGGCAAGCTACCTGGAGGGTTATACGCTACGCCTCTTCTTTTATCAGTCGCTTCAAACTTGTTGTAGAAATCAGATAGGGTGGTAAATCCATTCCATCCCTGAGGGTTCTGGTTGTAGTGCATTCCGGAATGCCACCTTGACCGGATATTATCCGAAAGTACGCCACCTATATTTTCCTGTGTCCAGATATTTTCCTTACCGATTGCTGTATTGTTGGGAGCGAAGTTGTCGAAATAATTAGCGGTAAAAGTGTAGGTGCCGGAATTGATGATCGCATCAGCCAGAGATATTACCTGGTTCATGTCAGCAGCTGCAAAGGTGGGTGTTGCCCTGTTAGCATAGACTCCTTTGTTGAGGTAACATTTCATTAATAAAACCTTGGCAGCATCCTGGTTGGCTTTAGTCACTGGTGAGGTGGGCAACGTAGGCATTACAGCTGTGACTTCACTGATGATATAGTTCAACGCATCTGTTCCTTTTCTGACCCTTGCAGTTTCCAGCGTGCTTTCCCCGGGTGAGCGGTATGGAACCTGGTTCCATCCGTCAAGAAGCATGAACATGGAAAACGCACGCAAAAACCTTGCTTCCGATGCTTTGGAACTGGTGGAATCGAACCTTAGCAAGTCGGTAGCTGCGAAAATAGTTCCATTGAAAGAATTAAAGCAGTCTCTTAAACGGCTGTTCTCTCCATCCCATTTTTGTTCGTGCAATACACGCCATACACCATTGTCATCCCAATCTGGACCTCGGGTAGGACCGATCAATTCATCAGTTGTCATTTCCCAAAGAGCATATACGCCCTCCTGACCCTGAAAATTTCCCCTGATCGAATTATATACTCCCTTCAACAGGGCATCTATGTTTACAGAACCACTTCCGGACCCCCTGTCTTCAAGGTCGCCCTTAAACTTTTCTTTGAGCTTGGTGCAATTCACCAGGGTAGTGGAGAGCAGAATAAGAATTAAAAATTTCCGTATCATATGCAATTTTTATAAAAATATTTAAAATGAAAAGTTCACACCAAAAGTTACCGTTCTCGCAGAAGGGTATGGTGTATACTCTATACCCACTGATGGAACACCATTGACACTTTTATCAACATTCACCTCAGGATCAAATCCGGTAAATTTAGTGATCACGAATAAATTCTGACCCGTTACATATACGCGGGTACCTTTAAAAGTTTTGCCCACGGTACCAAAATCATAACTCAGGCTGGCATTGCTCATCTTCAGGTAACTTCCATTTTCAATGAATCTTGAAGATGCGGTTACAGGATTGGAGAATGCTTCTTTAACGTCTGATTTAAATACGTCTACTGCAATGTTACGGCCTCCATTAATACTACCCACATTGATGACGTTGTTGAGTGTATTGTTATAAATCTTCTGTCCAAACGCGCCTGTCATGCTGGCTGAAAAAGTAAATTTCTTTATAGAAAGTGAGGTATTAAGACCCAGCAGCGTTTTCGGATTAGGATCTCCTACATAGAAGAATGAACTTCCATTGTCTGTATAAATGGCCTGACCTGTAGCTTTGTCCAATCCCAGGAATTGTCTTGTATAGAAAGCATTGATAGGAAGACCATTTTGAATGGTTTCTACTAAGGTTCCTGATATTCCCTGACCATGCAATCCACCTGTATAAATTGGTGCTGGCAACCCAGATACCTGGTTTTTAAGAAAAGTGGCATTTGCACCAAAATCCCATGTAAGGTCTTTATGTGAAATGATCGCCACGTTCACAGAAGCTTCTACTCCTTTATTCTCAATAGTACCTGGCAGATTAAACCAGGTCACTACTGATCCTGGTGGAGCTGGCTGAATAGGTACAGTTGGATATAATAAATCAGTTGTTTTTTTGTTGAAGTAGTCAACCGTTAAAGCAATTTTGCTGGCAAACAGGCCCATGTCCATTCCAAAATTATATTGTTTGTCTGACTGCCATTTAAGGTCTTTATTAGGATTGTTTACCTGACTAATAGCGCCACTACCGGTAAATGAATACTTCTTTCTTGA
The DNA here is from genome assembly GCA_031365785.1 of Flavisolibacter sp. Classification (GTDB taxonomy): domain Bacteria; phylum Bacteroidota; class Bacteroidia; order Chitinophagales; family Chitinophagaceae; genus Flavisolibacter. Next base: position 3,014 of record JANLYU010000008.1, read on the forward strand.
AGATCCGGCTGGGAACTCCTGGTTGCCGGTCTTTCCCCAGCTTCCTCGCAGTTTCAACAAATTGATGGCGTCTACTTTAAAGAAACTCTCTTTACTCACATTCCACGCAAGCGCAAATGAAGGGAAGTAACCATACTTGTTATTCACGCCAAATTTTGTAGATCCGTCAGCACGGAAAGTCCCCGTTACAAGATATTTATCTTTGTAATTGAAGATAGCTCTCGCGAAATAAGATTGTAATTCAGATGTTGGATCCACAAATGAACTGATGCTCCTCGAATTAGGTTCAGAATATTGAAGATAATTGGTATAGTCCAACCCGTAATTTCCAAATCCACCAGCGGAAGGACCAAATCCTGCGTCCCTTCCCCCTTTATTAATAAACTGCATGTACTCATATCCAAGTAATGCATTTAAATTTAAATTATTTGCTATTTTTTTATTGAAGTTCAGTGTCTGTGTCACCTGTTTGGTAGTAAGCTCATTCTGAGAAATGTAAGCTACACCCTTCCCTTGCACACCCCCAATATTAATATCCTGCCTGATGGAGGACCTACGTGTTCCAACGCTGTAATTAAGGCTATAAAGAAGTCTGTACTCCAACCAGTTGGTGATTTTAAAATAGGGAGAAATACTACCAAGGATGGTGGTTACTTTCGACCTGTCGTTGTAAGCTTCAGATAAAGCAAAAGGGTTGATGACATCACCAGCTTTTATATTCAAAGAATCCTGTCCATTGGCACCTTTTAAAACCAGGGCTTCTGTAGGATTCCATTGCAGTGCCTGACCGATCAGGCTTCCGGTTGATCCTGCATTATTGGTGATAGGCGCAATGTCTTCCACATATTGACTCGGGATGATATTGATGTCAAGTCCCAGCCTTTTACTTTCCAGAAATTTGAATTGTTCACCTAAACTGGCAGTATATTTTCTTATACCGGTCTTTCTTACGATTCCTTCCTGATCCAATACCCCAAGGGAGAACCGGTAACGGCCAGTTTCCTGTCCGCCGCTGATCGACATATTATAATTCTGTACCAGACCTTTTTGAAGAATAGCATCCAGTGCATCTACATTTCCTCCTTTATCATTAGCGGCAGCTACACCATAGTAGGCCAATGCCTGACGGTATTGAGCAGCATCCAGGACATTGATGCGTTTCAAAATAGAAGACACACCAACAGAAGCACCAAAGTCAATCCTCGGTAAGCCCGCCTGGCCTCTTTTGGTAGTTACCAACACCACACCATAAGCAGCGCGGGATCCATAAATTGCAGCAGCGGAAGCACCTTTTAAAATTTCAACACG
>JANLYU010000049.1:0-9578 GCA_031365785.1 Flavisolibacter sp.
AAATGATCGTAGAAATTCGACGAACAGCGGTACAACTACTAAGTAAGATTCAGCCGTTTCAACACTTCACTTTTCAGTGATTTGCTGATAGGTATGGTTTTGCCTGCTATGACCAGGTTGTAATATTTAATGTCTTTGATCTTATCGAGGTTGACAATGTAAGAACGGTGCACTTTCATAAATGGCCCACTGCTCATTTTTTCTTCCACCACCTTCAGGGTGCTGTGCGCTACATAAGATTTTTCATCTTCTGTTACATACTTCACATAATCGCCCAGGCTTTCTACAAATAACACTTCGCTGTACCGGAGGCGTATGAACTTACCAGAGCTTTTGATATAAAAATTTTCTTCAGGAGAATCTGCCTGTTCGCCATTGGGAGATTTTACTTTATTGAGCGCGCCCAGAAAACGATTATACTGAATGGGTTTTTTTAAAAAATCCACTACATCATACTGGAAAGCCGTATACGCATACTCCACTTTAGATGTGGTCAGTATCACCTTCGGCATATAAGACATGCGGTCCAGCAATTCAAAACCGTTCAGTCCGGGCATTTCCACATCCAAAAAAAGCAGGTCCACTTCTTTTTCATTCAGAAATTCCAGGGCCTCGTCTGCTGTTGAAAAACTTCCGTATAACTTGATCAGGCCACATTTTTCACAATAGGTTTCCATCAATTTGCGGGAAAGCGGCTCATCTTCTATAATAACAGTCTTGAGCATTTTTTTAGTCTTGTTGCTGTAAACGTTTTAATACCATTTGAATGGAGGCTGTAGAGGTATGGATGCGCTCCATCACGGACCTGAGTTCCGACTGGTATACCTGGATGTTATCTGCGGAAACGCATTTGCTTTCCAGTTCGTTCATCCTTGTAGTGACATCTGTAAGCCCCACGTAACTGAATCCGACCTTTTTTTTATGTATAACACTCAGAAATAATTTCTTGTCACCACTTTCAAAACTGTCGTGGATGGTTTGCAGGTCACCGGGAAGCTCTTGAAGGTATTGCTGAAAAATGGCAGCGGCCGTATCTCTGTCGTTCTCATAAACAGCTTCCAGGAAGGTGCTGTCAAGATCAACGGCGTTATCATAAACATTTTTTTCCATAGGATGGGTCTACTATTCTTGGTTAATCATATATCTAAGCGTTACAATATAATAATTCCCCGGTTGAGAAGCAAGCGGGTGCAGGAGAAATATGGTAGCAGCCATAGAATTCATACACTGCCCTCTCCAAAAAACCAGTATATCCACTCACGCATGTCGAGAATGATCAGCTACCAACCGTAACCTGCTGCCCATGTTTTCATTCTTTCCAATCCAGCCCCTTTACGTAAATCCTCTACGTATGATAACGAATACTATGGTTAATTATACTGATAATGAGGTAATAGCGAAGGGTTGGTCGAAAATTGAGATTCATACAACGAAAACATATTCATAACTTTTTAAATCATTGCATCTTTGTTCTGATCCTATGGATTTCAAAGAAATCATACAAACCAATGAAACCTCTGCACATGCTGAGTTCCTGTACCGGGGCACTCCGGAGTCCGGCATGCTGGCCTGGCTCGATACTAAAGAACTGAAACAATGGTGGAAAGCTGAAAGTGCTATTGTAGAACCCTTTCATGGCGGCATGTTTTACATTACGTGGTTTGAAAAGGACAAAAACCTTCAGCATGCGATCTATGGCATCATGGATAAAGTGGATACTGAAAATAATATCATTGAAGTATCCAAGATCATGTATATATCACCCGCCGTTAAAATGGGACACCTGCACCTGCGCATTAGCTTCCAGGCCATAGGCGATGATCAAACTAAGATCCATATCGTACACACCCATAATTACACCGGACACGCACTGAGCTTATACAATACCTCCGTGTATGAAGCCTGGCCTAAATCGTTTGCACTCCTCAAAAAATATTTAGAGCTCCAGAACAGGACTTTCCCCAACTAATTCCGATTACAGATGCTTTACTTATTGTGATGGATCTTTCTCTTTCTTTTTCTTTCCAAACAGGTTCTTCATGATTTCCTTTCCGGTTTCTCCCGCCTTCCTGCGCAGATCATTGGCAATGACAGGAGCTGTTGTTCCAGTACTGTCCGATGCACCCGAAAGCTTTTTAACCAGGGTTTCCCTCATGCCGGCAATCGCCTGGCGTTTCATAGAGTGTAAAGAATCCTGAATTATTTTCCTGGCCGTATCCAACTTCGATCTAGCCAGTTCTGTGGCCTGATGTTTCAGGTCTGCTGCCACATCCCCGGCCATTTGCTGCCAGCTGGTTTTGATTTCCGGATGCAATACAAATCCTCCCATATTTACTTTGAGGCTGATCATTTCGCCCGCGTTCAACGGGATGCCCTGGTTATTTACCCGGCTTATCAATTGATCTATCACCTTGTTTCCCTGCGCCCCTATCAAAGACCTGGGCACTTTCATATGGATGATATAGTCCAGCGACTGGTCAAATCCATGCGATCCGCTGATATCCATCTGGATACCCTTTACCAATAAATGAAAAGGCTGAACCTGTACTTTTCCATGGTTGAACGTGATGTAATTATGGACATCTCTGAGGGCGATGTTTTCCAATTGCTCAATATGTAGCGAAGCAGCCAGTTGCTCAACCGGTGCAAACTTTTGCAGGAAACCTTCTATCAGAATTAAACTCCCATTCCCGCTCAGCGTGGAAAGGTCCGGCATCATGTCAGCCCCCAGCTTGCCGGTCATGGATAAAGTAGAAGTCAGTTTTCCTGAAAGGAATTGGCCAACCGGCATTAATTTTTGTACAGTATTGAATGCGTAAAATGTTTTCTGCACGTCCAGATTCTGTACTTCATAGGTCAGACTGATATCCGGCTTTTTCTGATCTGTTCTGGTGGAATAAGATCCATTGATATTCATAGTTCCCCCCAGGGCATCAGCGTGTATATCTTTTAAATAAACCGTTTCATCTTTCACCAGCATGATACCGGATAAATGATCAAGTTCCACTTTTTCATAAGTGGCTTTATCAATATGAGAGCGGACCTCCAGGTTCAGCCGCCCCGGTACCAGAAATGGGGAGGGTGCTACTGCCTGCGAATCCAGCCCGGTTGAAGTACCCATCCATTCATTCAGGTTCATTTTATCGGCCTGTACATTGATCAGGCCTGCCAGCGGCTGATTTTTCAACATATAGGCACACCAGTTTTCAATGGTACCAGAAGCCTTAAAATTAGTATGCAGGTAATTGCCCTCAAGTTGACTGAGGTAAATATGATCTGTGTTGACAAGGGCATCCAGCACATTCAAGGAAACACCGTCAGGATACTCCTTAGAAGAATAATAAAAATTTTCTACACGGACCTTACCCGTTGCGCTGAACTGACTGGTCTCCTGTTTTTTGATAGCACTTACCAGACCATTAGCTTTTACATCTGCATGGAGGAGACCCCCAAGCCGGGTGGTGTTTTCCAGCTTCACCAGCTTTGACAGCGCTGAAAGATCCATATTTCCCTTTATGGCTGCATCGATGTACATATTGGAAACCGGATGCTGCACTTTCAGGTGCATATCGAACGGTTCCTGGTTCATTTCCAGGTGCGCCTGCGGCAGGTCAATGACCATATGATCCGTAATCCCATCAGGGTTTTCAATATGGAGGGAAAGATTGATATTTTTCACCGGCAGAGGAAGGTCGGGGTATTGAAAAAATCCATTCTTCACTTCCAGGTTCAGTGCATAAGCCGGCATTTCAGAAGCACTGTAGGTGCCTTTTATAAAACCAGAGACCAGGGCAGACCCGCTGGTCTTTATGGATGAGAAATCCTTCCGGTAAATAGCGGGAACCAGAGATAATATTTTTTTAAAGTCGGTGGAGGGAGCATTGTATTGAATATCCATCTGGTAAACACTATCATTCATCAACTGGAAGTAACCCTGTGTATGGAGCTGCAGGTCATTGATCGAAACCTTGTCTGTTTTGAAAGTATACCTTCCCGAGTGATTGTCCACTTGGATATCGGCATCTATGATTGTTTTGGCCCTGTTAAAAAAGGGAATACCGGCATCATTAAAACTGAAAGCATCCGCGGAAGTTTTAGTGGAAAGGGTAAACAGCGTGGAATTTACATCTCCGCTACCCTGATGTTCAAGGTTACAAATCTCACCACTCCTGTCACCCGCTTCGTCGCGGTAACTGATGTATCCACGATGTATGGCATATTTATCGAGGCGCAACTGAAACTTCACTGGTGTGGTGGGTTGTACAGTGGTTGTATCCGGAAAAGAAATATTCCAGTTGGTATGTCCGTTTTTATGCACAACAGCATGTATCCTGGGTTGGTCAATCTCAATAGAATGGATTTGATACTGCGCGCCCCTGATCAGACTCATGAAATTAACGGAAGCTTCCAGCTGGTCAGCTGCCATCAATGTATCTGTTGAAAACTCACCACGTCCGGTAACACTGATCTTTTCAATTCGAATGGAGACTTTCGGAAACTGCCTGAAGAAAGACAGGGTCAGTTCACCAAATTCAACGCGGGCATTCACCCGGTGATTGATTTCACTTTTGACCAGTTGTATGAGCTGGTTCCTGAATAAGAAAGGGGCCATAAAGACCAGGGCAATGAGAATAAAAAAAACCAGTAAAGATCTTTTCAGGGTCTTCTTCAGCATTTTGTTGTTTTTCATGGATAGTGGCCCGCGGTGTTGAACCCCGGACGATCATAGGACCGGAGCTCAAAATATTACATCCACACAAGATAGCTGTCAGTAGAATTACTGCAAATTCTGTGTGTTTTTACTAAGTTTACGAAGTTGAAATTGATGACCTGGCGATTTTAAAAAACCTGAATTAAAGGGAAGTTGGGGCCCTTCTACATGGAAATCCGGTACATTGTTGAAAAATCAGTTGAAAATATCCTTTTTGAAATAGTAACAGAATAGTTAATTTGTTCTTGTTCTACTTCCCTAAAGATTACATCCTCTGTACACCTGCCAACTAACTTTACTTCTCTGATTTTAATAAATTTTTGGTTCTATGTCAGAAAAGAACATCTTAATGAAAATGACCATGGAGAAAAGCCGGATGATCAAGGAAGTGATCTCTAATTTTCTAGGTCATGAGCCCTCTGGCGAAGATAAAAAACTGTTCAATATCATGCATACCCTGGGTGAGAGCAACATTTATTATAAAGGGGAGCTGATAGGACATGTGGCCTATCAGTCTGACGAAGATGCTCCTGATGAACAGGAATAGAACTACAAACTTTTTCAACACCGGAATGTATATACCAATCGATCCACTCCAATAATAGCCTGACACCCTGGCTCGTTACACGATTACTTTTTCAGCTTTTCTCAAATAACTTTCATCGATTACTGCGCCCAGTCCGGGTACATCTGGAAGGTCAATGACTCCTTTCTCCAGATAATTGATGCCGCCTATTACCGGATCTTCAGTGAACATCAATGGGGTATCAAAATCGCAATGTCGTATATGGTCACTGCACAATGCCAGGTGTGCTGCTGCTGTCATACCCAGCCGTGATTCCATGAAACCACCCACCTGCATATGCATTCCGGCTGCAGCTCCAAGTTCCGCGATCTTCCGCCCTTTATAAAAACCTGATGATTTACCCAGTTTGATATTAAACATGCTGCACGACTTTAATCCAATCAACCGCTCTGCATCATGTTCATCTCCACAACTTTCATCTGCCATGATAGGGATCACGGATGCGGCGGAAACCCTGCTCAGGTCCATAAACCGGTGACGGAGGATAGGTTCCTCACAATGTTCTATGTTGAAGGGAGAAAGCGCCAGTAACACACTGATCGCGTGGTCTGCTGTAGCCCATCCCTGATTGGCATCAATACGCAGTGGATGGGTATCGCCGATGCCCTCCCGAATGGCCCTGATCCGCTCCACATCTTTTTCTTTTGTTTCTCCCAGTTTTACTTTGATGGCTGGAAAGCCCTGCTGTTGGAATCGGACTGCATCCGCTTTCATTTTTTCAGGTTCGCCAATGCTCACCGTCATATCTGTTTCCAGCACTTTGTTTTTTTGTCCGCCCAAAAACTGGTACACCGGTACGCCTGCATGTTGCGCCGCAATATCATGTAAGGCAATATCGAATGCACTTTTTATACTGCTGTTGCCATAAATGGTTTTATCCATCACCATCATGCAGGTAGCTATATCCAGCGCGTTCTTTCCTTTTAGCACTTTTGCAAAATACTGACCTACAATAAAACAGGTATCCACGCTTTCGCCGTTAATGGACATATAAGGGCTGCATTCGCCATAACCCACCAACCCATCTTTGGTGCGGATGATCACCACAATATTCTGAACATCATGAATGGTTCCGAGTGAAATAACAAAAGGTTCCCGGAGCGGAACAAATAATTTGTAGATCTCCGTTGTGGTGATAAGGGCACCCTTTTTCATGGAAAAATTTATGCGTAAAGTTAATGGGGGGAAATGGATGACTCAATAACCAAATAAAATTCTCAGACCAGTTGTAATGATAGCAGGTAGCGGAACATTTTTATTGAATTGAAGATAAGGTGAGGGATAATTCGATGCGCGTAACCAGGTCTTTGCTTCTCCATAAGCAAAAAAATTACCTCCCAGCGGAACTTCTGCTCCTAACCCGACATCCAGTGTCAGCCGCTTGAATTCACCTTTTCCCAATACCGGCGCTCCGGGAGTAAAATACCTGGAAGAATCAATAACAAACGTGTTGACGCTTCTGGTAAATACCAGTCCAAAACCGGCGATGCCATACAGGTTCCAGTTTTTTTCTTCATCGAAAGATCCTTTGAAATAATGTTTCCAACCAACAGATATTTCTCTCATCCTCCATTCTCCTCTTACATTGTACCCCAGCAAATACGGTGTGGTCTGCGGTGATTTAGCGGTGGCTATAAATTTGTTGTGAAACTTTCCAGGTGAGTAATATACCAGCGCTGCATACAACGTTTCCCTTTTACTGAAATGAAAATCTCCCTTGATGGTTTGTCCGAAAACAAAGAACTTCTGAGCAGGACTAAAGTTGCGCAGTATGGTAACATCAGTGCCCAGGCTTACCTGAGTCTGTGCCCGTACTGTAAGTCCGAAAAGTAATAAAACCGGCAGGAGTAATTGATTCAAGGGAGTTGATTGTACTGTAATATAAAAAAAAGTCCACAGCCCTGATGGTAAGATCAGCAACTGCGGACCATCGTATAAATGTGGAATGCCTCCTGGTTACTTTTTCAGATTTAATTCCTTCACAATCTGTGGTGCGCCTCCCAGCTTATCTACACACCACAATACAAACCGGATGTCGACACAAATGGTTCTGTTGAGGTCTTTATCAAATGCTATCTTATGACTCAGCGCTTCATAATTCCCATCAAATGCCAATCCGATCAGCTCTCCATTGCCATTGATCACCGGGGAGCCGGAGTTACCTCCGGTAATATCGTTAGTAGTGATGAAGCAAGTCACGAGGTCATTGGTCCGCGCATCTTTATAGACACCGAAATCTTTTGCCCTTGCCATCTTCAGAAAATTATCAGGGAGGTCGAATTCGTAATCATCCTTAATATATTTATCAAGCATTCCTTTCATGGTGGTTACGTAATCATAATGAACCGCATCACGTGGCTTGTACGAAGCTACCTTGCCATAACTCACGCGCATGGTAAAGGTGGCATCCGGATACATGACCTTGCCGGGATTCATTTCCATCACTCCTTTCAGATACATCCTTCCCCAGTCATTGTTCTTACTGGCAAACTGCTGGTACATGGGCAGGTATTTGCTTTGGTAATTTTTTACCAGAGAATTACTGATGTTGAACGCGAGGTCCTGCTGCAGCACAGTAGCATCCGGGTTCCTGGTAAATGCGTTCCATTTAGTATCATCCAGGATCATGGTGTTAGAAAAAATAGATTCCGCATATTTCTGATAAGTAGCCGTTTTATCGAGGCTTCCGTATTCATTTCTTATTGCTGTAAATAATCCCTGAGGATGCTGGTCTACCGGAATATCCTTGTAATACATTTGCAATACGGCAGCCACAATATTTATATCCGAAGCCTTGTTCTCTGCTTTCAAAAAATTCTGTCTTTGTGCACTGGCTGCGTCCACAGCCTTTTTGATGACGTCAGTAGAAGTGCCCGGGCGGGTGAGTGCTATTTCCACCTGTTGCAGGCTGGCCGCAAATGCTAACAGGGGCGAACCCAGAACACCTTCGATAATATATTGCCGGTGCATAGAATAGGGTTTCCATGCCGCATAGGCTGCATTCAGGTCATTGAATATAGTTTTGTATTCGGGGTGGCTTTGAGCCCACTGCACAAATTTTTCTTCGTCCTTCTTTTTTTGTCCATACACATCATATTTCAATAGCTGTTTGCTTTCCCCGTCATAGAACTTCCAGTAATTGGCTATTCCGGCATAATCAGAAGCCAGTTGCAATCTGGTAGTTGGGTCCTTCTTCATTTCCTCAAACATGTATTTCAGTCTCATGTCGCGCAGCTTCACGAGTGTGGGATTGTTGATTTCCGTAGCCAGTTGCACCCCATTGGATGACTCATAACGGTTGGTACCTCCGGGATAACCATAGATCATGGAAAAGTCGCCATCCTTCACACCCTTCAAAGACACCGGAAGAAACCATTTTGGTTTCAAGGGCGTATTACTCAGGCTGAAATCCGCAGGACTACCATCTTTGGATGCATATACCCGCCAGATAGAATAGTCGGCTGTATGGCGTGGCCATTCCCAGTTGTCTGTATCTCCTCCAAATTTTCCAAGCGCTTCCGGAGGCGCACCCACTAACCGCACATCTTTATAACGCTGGTACACAAAAGCAAGAAACTGGTTGCCTTTGAACAGGGGGCTGATCCTTGTTTCAATACTTTTGGATGGATCACTCATGCGCGCATTGATGGCTGCCAGCACCTGGTTTTGACGAGTGACGCGCTCCTGTCCACTGAGGCCTTTCAGCGAATCGGTCACCAGGCTCGTGACATCATCGATGCGCAATAAAAACTGGACGGATAAAGTTCCACCCGGAATTTCCTCCCCGTTATTGTGTGCATAGAATCCGTCGCGCAGGTAATTGTGTTCCATATTGCTGGCACCTGCAATAACACTATAACCACAGTGATGATTGGTGAAGATCAGCCCCTGTGCACTTACCAGTTCACCAGTGCAACCACCGCCAAAGATCACCACGGCATCCTTAATAGATGCTTTGTTGATGCTGTACAATTGTTCTTTGGAAAGTTTGAGGCCTTTCTTGACCATGTCGCTGTAAACCTGTTGTCCCAGCAACATAGGAAGCCACATGCCCTCGTCAGCGGCGGCTTTGAAAATAATAATGAGACTAAAAATAAGTGAGATACATAGTTTTTTCATGTGCAACAGTTTAGCCGCACAAAGCTAAGACAGGTCACACGTACTGAAAAATTAAGTGTGGAAGCTGCTTTATGAATTAAATGACATGAACATGAGCAGCACTAGAACGCCACTAAAACCATAAATTCATAAAGGCACTTGTATTGGAATTGAAACAAGAAT
>JANLYU010000080.1:0-1718 GCA_031365785.1 Flavisolibacter sp.
TCCGAAATCCCGTTATGAAAAGATTTTAAGGAACATCGGCCTTATCCTTGAAGAAGGGCACTACAGCCCAAGGAAAATTGATGATGTTTTTTCCAAAGAAGTGATGAACAGCTTTGTTAAAGAACTTGATGATGACAAGACTATCTTTCTGCAGGCAGATATCGACAGCTTTCAGCGGTTTACAAATAAGATAGACGATGAAATACATGGGGCTAAATTAGAATCATTTTATTTTATTTCTGATTCCTATTCAAGAAGGTTGAATGAAGCATCGCAGTTTTATACAGATGTGCTGAAAAAGCCAATTGATTTTACAAAAGATGAAACTGTGGTGATGGATGGCGACAAAGCATTGTATGCAAAAACCAATGACGTAAGGAAAGAACTCTGGCGCAAAAGGGTGAAATACCTTGTGCTGAACCGCTACAGTGATATGCTGGAAGAGAGGGAAAAAAACAAGGGCAGAAAAATAACTGCAGACACAGACAGCACTACTGCTGATGCGATAAAAAAGTTTGTATATAAAGCAGACAGTACTTTGGAAAGAGAAGCCCGTGACCAGATAAGAAAACAATTAGACCGTTACTTCACTACATTAAAAAATCATAATACTACTGATGAGCTTTTCAGTTCATTTGTAAATGCCATTACCGGTGAAATGGATCCGCACACAAATTATTTTGCGCCGGTTGACAGCCGTGGTTTTAATGAAATGATGAGTGGAAGGTTTTATGGTATTGGTGCACAATTGAAAGAAGAAGAAAGCAAGATAAAAGTAGCCAGCCTTGTAAGCGGCGGCCCTGCATGGAAGAGTGGTGAACTAGGTGCTAATGATGAGATATTAAAAATAGGACAGGGTACTGCAGAGCCCATTGATGTAACTGGCTATGCTGTGAGTGATGCAGTAAAACTTATCCGTGGGTCGGAGGCCGGCACCGAAGTAAGGCTCACCGTACGCAAACCTGATGGCAGAGTGAAAGTAGTGGTGTTGAAAAGAGATGAAATTAAATTAGATGATACGTTTGCAAAAAGCGCTATCATTAATGGAGAACATAAAATTGGCTACATCTATTTGCCTGAATTTTACATGGACTTTGAACATCCTGATGGGCCAAGGTGCAGCGATGATGTGGCTAAAGAAATTGTAAAACTGAAAGCAGAAAATGTGGAAGGTATTGTAATGGACTTGAGAGGCAATGGTGGTGGCTCTTTACCAGAAGTGGTGAAGATGGTGGGCCTGTTTATTGAAGATGGCCCCGTAGTGCAGGTAAAAGCAAGAGGGTCGGATCAACCAATGCAACTTAAAGACAGGGACAAGGGTGTTTTATATACCGGCCCGCTGACTGTGATGGTGGATGAATACAGTGCATCTGCATCAGAAATATTTGCGGCTGCCATACAGGATTACAAACGTGGTATTATTATCGGCAGCACTTCCACTTATGGTAAAGGCACAGTGCAGCGTACCATTCCGCTTACACCATCTGAACAGGGTATCAGTTTTGGTAACAGGCAGCAGGAAGATTTGGGTACTATCAAATTAACCATTCAGAAATTTTATCGTGTGAATGGGGGCGCCACACAACTGAAAGGTGTTGTGCCTGATGTTGTAATTCCCGACCGTTACGAATTATCAAAAACAAGAGAGAAGGATAATCCAAGTGCATTGACCTGGGATGAAATAAGCAAAGCTGATTACCAGCCGTGGACATCATCTT
>JANLYU010000089.1:0-8059 GCA_031365785.1 Flavisolibacter sp.
TTTCTTCTAAGTACAATGGAAGCATTTGTTTGAAGGTCAGCACTAAAATTTACCTGGTATATATTTTCTCCATCTCTGATGGTCATGAGCCCAGTATTTGGTGGCAGTGTGCCCAGGTTTTCTGCTACCAGCAAAAGAGTAATTTCGTCCATTCCGGCCACACTGATCATTTTTTTGGCAGCTGATGTGGTCAGCTTCACATTTAAAATAACGGGTTGACCATTCAGGTACACTGAAATTGAATCGCCATCCACCACACCATTGTCATAAAAGGAAAGTAACAGGCTGTCTGAGGAAACTTCCACCTGCTGTAAAACTTTATTAAGTCGTTGGTCATAAGGAATTTTTATAGGTGCCGTGGCAGCAACAGTCGCCAATTTTTTAAGTTCCAGTTCTGCCTTTTTCCGTTCGGCCTGGATCCTGGCTTCAGCCTCCACCCTTTTTTTCTCATCTGCTTGCAGTTTTAGTTTTTCTTGCGCCAGTAATTGACTTCTTGCCTCCTCCTCTTTTCTTATTTTACTGGCCAGTTCTTCAGCTGCTTTTTTCTGCTGATCATCCAATTTTTTCCTGGATGCCATATCCAGTTTATTTTTTTCTGCAATAGCTTTTCTTTCCCGCATATCTGCCTCCAGCTTAGCATTTTTCAGGTCATCAAGTCTTTTTTGTTCCTCTTTATCCCTGAGTTTGGCAACTGCATCTGCCTTTTTCCTTTCTTCCCTGATTTTTCTTTCAGCTTCTGTACGTTGCCGTTCGGCTTCTTTTTCTTTTTCCCGGATAAAAGCGATACCATCTGAGTTTTGATAAGGAGTACTTGGAATGATGTTCAATTCTTTTAAATGTGCAATCAGTGGGGAGTGGGAACTGTCTGCAGACCGGGTTAGTCCAATAGCTCCCGGTACGGAATAATATTTTTTAGTCTGATTGGTTTTCCAACGCCCGGTCAACTGTACCAAACTATCCTGTCCATTCAGGGGAATGGTGATGATTCTTCCTACTCCTCGTGCAGGTGCTTCAGGAAAATTATTAATGATCATTTTATCATCCGCCACAATCAGAGAATCACCAACAATACTGGCTTTTATATGCCTGATGCCGTAATAAAAAGTGTCGTTGTTTACAAAGGTTACATAGGAGTAGCCAGATATTTTCCCCTTGTATTCACTAAGGGCAAGTTCATATTTCTGAAATTTTTTAGTGGAGTCGTTGAATAAGGTTCCGGAATAAAAACCACCAATTTTTTGGGCAACCGGTGCCAGAGAAATCAAAAGAAACATAACAAGCAGCAGGTTTTTCATGCGGGTTCATATTTAATAATATGGTTGGAATTGGCTGCATTCACCGTGTCGCAATCAACATAGGTTATTAATGCTGGTAAATGCTCCCTGTTGTGCAGGCCCTTTACATATAGTTTATCATAATAATGCAGCAAAATACGAAAGGCTTCTTTTTTATCCTGCTGCTGAAGTTTTTCCAACGCATTTTTCGTTTCCAATCCTCCCAACCTTTTGCTGATGCGGACCACCGCACTTGACAATTGATCCGTATCGCAGACACCATATTCTCTTACAATATAATCCAGACGCTGTTCAAAAGGAATCTGCAAAAAAACCACGGGAGAAGTGCGCATGTTGTTCCAGATACTGCCAGGCAAATTAAGATTGCCTATTCTTTGGCTTTCATCCTCCACCCATATGGGTGACTCTTGTGAAGGGTATTTTTTCCAAAGTTCCTGTGCCAGTAAATTTTCAAACATTTCCTGAGTTGGCTGCGGGGGCATATGTAAGCTTCCAAAAGCAGATCCCTTATGACTGGCAAGTCCTTCAAGGTCGATCACCAGCGCATGGTTGGCCTGCATTTGTTTTAATACCTCAGTTTTACCTGACCCCGTATAACCGCCGAGTACTTTAAAATGGAAAGGCTGTTCAAAAGTTTGCAAAACCTCATTTCTATAAGCCTTATAACCTCCAGCAAGCGTATGGATTTTGAAACCATAGAGATCGAGCAGCCAGGCTATGGCTGCGCTGCGCATGCCCCCTCTCCAGCAATATACCAACAGCGTGGAGGGACGGGATTCATTTCCATTCTTAGAAATATCAACCACTTTTGCTTCAATTTCCTCGATCATCTTTCTCATTTTCGGCGCAAAGATGTCGAGCCCGATTTTGATAGCCTGTTCCCTGCTTTGTTGCTTGTAAGTGGTGCCCACGATTTTCCTTTCTTCATCAGAAAACAAGGGAAAGCTAATGGCACCAGGGAAGTGTGCATGTTGGTATTCTCCTGGCGACCTTACGTCAAGTACCAGATGGTTTCGTGCCTTCAGCAGGAAATCTTTTATTGCTAATCTTTCAATACCCACCTTACAAATGTATCTTTTGCAGCTTGTAAATAAAAAATGCCCCGGGATTCGGGGCATTAAATAAATAGTTTGATTAATTATGCGAACTGTCGGATTTTACTTTTTTGTCATCAGCATCATATTTTACGGTGCCGGTTTTATCTTTCACTTTTATATCGCCATCCTTACTCACCTTGATCTTGGTATCTCCTATATGAGTCTTCCAGGTTTTTTTGATCTTTTCATCTGAAGCCTTCCACTGCATGTCGTAATCAGACCAATTATCATTTTCTCCTTTGTACATGATCTTGTTATTATTCATTTTGGCTTCACCCATTTTATTCCAGTTCCAATCGCTGTCATCCATTCCATAAACCCACCAGTTTCTGTTATCTACATAGCGCCATACTGGTTCACCGGACTGTTCATCAGTGACACTTCCATTGGTGCGGTCAACTTTAAAATGCTGCGGTTTGCCTGTCCTGGGATTAAGATAATAGCCAGCCTTACTATTTCTTTCCACAGAGTCTGCGAAGGCAGAATAATCATTGGTAGAAGTAGAAGCAGATGCCATATTGCCATTACCCATATTGGAGGAGTCTGCTGCCGTTGCAGTCATAGAATCTGATGCAGTAGTAGAAGAGGTTTCACTACTGTTATTACAGGCAACGAAACCTACTGACAATGCTGCAAATAGAATACTACTCAGTTTTTTATTTTTCATTTTTATGTTTTTTATACTGGTAGGTGGTAACAAAAATAAGACCGGATGAAATTTGGGAGAGAATTACCCATTCATGGAAGCCAGGAATTCTTCATTGCTTTTAGTTCCGCGCAACCTTCTCAGAAGATCAGACATGGCTTCTTCAGCATTCATATCGTTGAGGTATACACGAAGCAGGTTCATCCTTTGAAGAACGTCTCTTTCCAATAGAAGATCATCGCGTCTGGTCGAGGATGAAACAAGGTCAATTGCAGGGAATACGCGTTTGTTAGCAAGGCGACGGTCTAATTGCAATTCCATATTTCCGGTACCCTTGAACTCTTCAAAGATCACTTCATCCATCTTGGATCCAGTATCGATGAGTGCGGTAGCCAAAATAGTCAGGGAGCCACCGTTTTCAATTTTTCTGGCTGCGCCAAAAAATTGTTTTGGTTTTTGCATGGCATTAGCCTCTACTCCTCCCGACAACACTTTACCGGAAGCAGGCGCTACGGTATTATGGGCACGTGCCAGCCTGGTAATAGAATCGAGAAGGATCACTACATCATGCCCGCACTCTACCAAACGTTTTGCTTTTTGCAAAGCAACTGTGGAAACCTTTACATGTTTTTCTGCAGGCTCATCAAAAGTAGAAGCAATCACTTCCGCGTTGACACTGCGTTCCATGTCCGTAACTTCTTCAGGACGTTCATCAACCAAAACGATCATTAGATAGCATTCCGGATGATTGGCTGCAATGGCATTGGCCACCGCTTTTAACAACATGGTTTTTCCGGTCTTTGGCTGGGAAACAATCAAACCTCGTTGACCTTTTCCTATAGGGGTAAACAAATCCATGATCCGGGTAGAATAATCAGTAGGACTTGTAAAAAGATTTAATTTTTCGTAAGGGAACAATGGTGTTAGGTAGTCGAAGGGTACACGATCGCGTACTTCTTCCGGACTTTTTCCATTAATAGTTTCTACTTTCAGCAGCGCGAAATATTTTTCACCTTCTTTTGGAGGCCGAACAGAACCATAAACCGTGTCACCAGTTTTCAATCCAAATAATTTGATCTGAGAGGGAGACACATAAATATCATCCGGAGAGGACAGGTAATTATAATCTGATGATCGAAGAAAGCCATAACCATCAGGCATCATTTCCAAAACTCCTTCCGCCAGGATAATTCCGTCAAATTCTATATTGAAAGTTTGTTCGCGGCGCTGCGGATAAAATTTATTGATCTGTGCGCCTCTTTCCGGCTGCTGGGGTTCTTCACCGGTAGTTTCGCCTTCCTGAGGACTGTCTTCATCATTATTGGAAGGAATTTGTGGTGTCGGTGCCGTGCTATTTACAGTTTGTTCTTCCGCTTCGTCTTCTTCCTGCTCTTCTCTTTTTTTACCTTTTTTGGGCTTTTCCTCTTTTTTTATAGGAGCAGGTTTCTTAAGAGGTTTTTTTATTTCTGCAATAGGTTCTTCCACAATGGCTTCTTCCGTTGAATTAGCGGTAGAAGCTTTTACAATGCGCTTGCGTTTAGGAGCATTTGAAGACCCGGCTTTTTGTTCACTTGCCATAACTGCCTGTTTGTCTAAAATTTTGTAAATCAGTCCTTGCTTGTCGAGCTTTTTGGCATTATCAATTTTCAGGTCTTCTGCAATGTCCAGCAACTCTGGAACAAGCATGTCGTTCAACTGCAAGATATCGTACATAGGAAACTATTGTTTTTGGTACTAAAACTGATCAACCAGTTTGTTTAGTTATCGATTTGTTTACGATTGGAAAAGAAAAATACAGATGTTGTGAGTAATTAAGGGATGAGCTCTCAACTGTTTCAGGTGCAATTATACGGCTAAAATGAGAAAATCAAAAATTTTATCACCATATTATACAGTAATCCATTGATTTTTTAACCTTTAGCAGAAATCCTAAAAGATCCGCTTTTTTGATTGCCGTACCAACCCCACATCTACTTTTGAATCGAAGAAACTAAAGTCATTACGGATAGGTTCCCGAGCATAATAAATGGGTTGCTGTTATCTTTGCCGCTTGGTTGCTGAGCAGCAGCAACAAGCGCAAAATTCATCAGAAAATGTTTAGTAAACGAACAAAAATAAAGGAGTTATTAAGAGTAGAACCGGCGGAACAGGAAGTAGTTGTCATGGGCTGGGTACGAACATTCCGCAACAACCAGTTTGTAGCGCTCAATGATGGTTCCACCAATAATAACCTGCAAGTAGTACTGGAACTTGGAAAATATGATGATTCTTTTCTCAGGCGAATTACCACGGGTGCTTCATTGAAAGTTTCTGGTAAATTAATAGCCTCCCAGGGAAAGGGTCAAAAAGCCGAGGTGAAAGCCCATGAAGTAGAGATTATCGGCGACAGTGATGCCGAAAAATATCCTCTGCAGCCAAAAAAACACAGCCTGGAATTTTTAAGGGAAATCGCCCACCTGCGTTTCAGAACCAATACATTCGGATCTGTATTCAGGATTCGTCACGCACTGGCATTTGCAGTTCATCAGTTTTTCAATGAGCGCGGTTTCATGTACATGCATACACCAATTATTACTTCCAGTGATGCGGAGGGAGCTGGAGAAATGTTTAAGGTAACTACCCTTCCATTTGACCAACCGCCACGAAATGAAAATGGTGACATAGATTTTTCAGAAGATTTTTTCGGAAGAGCCACCAACCTGACCGTAAGCGGACAATTGGAAGGGGAATTGGGCGCCACAGCATTTGGTGACATATACACCTTCGGTCCTACTTTCCGCGCAGAAAATTCCAATACGGCAAGACACCTGGCGGAATTTTGGATGATAGAGCCAGAAATGGCTTTTTACGACCTGGAAGATAATGCCAACCTGGCTGAAGATTTCATGCAATATATTGTTAGGTATGTGTTGACCCATAATGCGGATGACCTGGAATTTTTAAGGCAGCGACTGTTGGATGAAGAAAAACAAAAGCCACAGCAGGAAAGAAGTGAAATAGATCTTGTAGAGAAATTGAAATTTCTCACAGACAATAAATTTGAGAGAATCAGCTATACGCAAGCCATTGAAATATTGATGCAATCAGCAGAATACAAAAAGAAAAAATTTAAGTATGATGTCAGCTGGGGCATCGACATGCAAAGTGAACATGAGCGATTTCTTGTTGAAAAACATTTTAAAAAGCCGGTGATCGTAACCAATTATCCTAAAGACATCAAAGCTTTTTATATGCGCCAGAATGATGATGGAAAAACCGTGGCCGCTATGGATATATTGGCTCCCGGCATCGGGGAGATCGTGGGTGGCTCTCAGCGTGAAGAGCGATTGGAGGTGCTTCTCAATAGAATGAAGGAAATGCAGGTGCCCGCGGATGACCTGTGGTGGTACCTGGATACCCGTCGCTTTGGCACCGTGCCGCACGCAGGTTTCGGACTTGGATTTGAGCGACTGGTGCAATTTGTTACAGGAATGGGCAATATCCGTGATGTGATCGCCTTTCCGAGGACACCTAAGAGTGCGGAATTTTAAGTGCCCATAGTCCATGGCCCATCGTCCATGGACTCTCTCAATGTGTTTTCAAATAGGAAACAATTCTTTCTTGCACATTCTCCCGCAGGTTGATATAAAATAAATTGATATCCGCGATGTGGTAGTTGAGGGTATTATAAAACACAGAACCGGGAAATTTTGGACGGTTGACCCACAAAACACCTTCATGAACCTGGGCATCGGTGGTATGGGTAACAATTTTATTGAAATCTTTTAAAACACTTCCTTTATTCATACCCCTGCCCACCTGTAAGGAAGTGGTCATCCAATTTAAGGGGTTGGTCACGTAGGAGGTGGATGTTTCCAGTTGTATGTAGGGGGGGATATAATTTTTACGGAATGTCCTCCACCCACAAAAACATCCGGTTTGTTGGGCATCCCGGCATACGGGCAGAAAGTCAAAATAATTTTGCGGAATGGGCCATCCGATGATATAAGCCGCAACCAGTAGTTGTTGTAATGGCTTTCCATCAAAGAATTCTTTGAGTAACCGCTCCGCCATTTTACTTCCCTGGCTATGTCCCGCAATGATCAGCGGGCGACTATGGTTATAATTTTTAAGGTATACCAGAAATGCTGACCTTACATCTGTGTAGGCGGTATCAAAAGCAGCCCTGGTTGAATCATTGTCGGCAAAAAAGGCCGACAAGTGTGCCTGTCGGTAACGCGGAGAAAAGATTCTCGCGTGCTGGTTAAATGCAGACGCCTGATATAAAATGGTTGAGTAGTCTGTTTTATGATTGAGGAGAGAATCGTTTACAGACGCGTTCCAGTTTGTTTTTGCATCTGTATAAGTAGTAGGATGAATAAAAAATACATCTATCAGCGTATCCTGCAGCTGTTTTTTCAATGCACGGGGCAGGCTGTCCGAAGGATCTTTTTTCCAGGGAAGGGCCGCCCAATTGTTGAGATTGAAATAATCGGGAACCGTATCCTTTTTCGGAAAAGGGTATTTTGAAATAGTTGCGCCAGAGAGCAAACTAGAAGTCAGGAGGACACACAGGGTCAGAAGCCGAAGGAATGGAAACATATTCAAATTTGACGTGTAAAATTTGATTTGGTAAATTTGATGGCCTTTTGTTAAACAAAAAAATTTGCATATGAATATTCCGGTGGTTGACCTCTCCGACTTTTTGAGCGGTGATAAAAGTAAAAAGGAAAAATTTGTTCAGGATCTGGGCCGCGCTTACGAGGAAGTTGGATTTGTAGCCGTGAAAAATCATGGCATTCCTGATGACCTTATTGCTGATCTATATAAATATGTGCAGCAATTTTTTGCACTTCCAAAAGAAAAAAAGCTGGATTACGAAAAAAAGGAACTGGCAGGTCAACGAGGCTATACTTCTTTTGGTAAAGAACATGCGAAGGGATTTGATGCACCCGACCTGAAAGAATTTTTTCAGTTTGGTCAAACTGTAACGGATCATGACCCCATTCAATCAGAATATCCGGAAAATGTTACGGTAGAGG
>JANLYU010000147.1:0-1948 GCA_031365785.1 Flavisolibacter sp.
GTGACCCCGGCTCCTACCAGTTTTTGAGCCAGTAGCTGCGCATTAGATTGCGGAATAATCTGAAGTTGACAAAGGGCAGTTATAGAAAAACCACAAAGTAACACCAGCACAAAAAACATTCTGTTGATCAAAATCATGGGGGCAGTTGGGCTGTTTATGGTTTCCAAGGAGTTTGAGCGGATTTCAACCATAAATCATTCAAAAACAAACTTCAACCTCTGGTTTGTTCGAACCTGAATCAGAGGTATAAACTTAATCAATTCCAGGAAGAATCCAATGACCCTGCCAATCGTTATTTCTGCATTTGATGGTGGAGAAAAATATCGGAGTGATATCAATCTTTTTGCAGCGATCCTTCCTGTTCTTCCGGATCTTCGTCATGTCTGCCCATGGCGCCTAATCCAGAAGCGTGTGCATTTTTGACTTCAGTAGTTCCCGGTGATACAACACTGCCCTCTAGTTCAGGCCCGGTGGGACTTTGAGGGGTTGTATGGGTGGTTGATGTTTGATTTTCAACCTTATTTTTTTCTGTCATATTCATTTTTTTAATAACTATTCAAACAGTAGGTTAACTGGGATTTCATTTCAACCATCTCTTATATTCGATTATTGTGTTATGCGAAAGTTTCCTGATTTCTTATCAATAAAAATAAGCAAATCGCTTCCTTACTGCCCTAAAACAAACCCACTTTTCGGACAGGCAGGAATGACAGCACAAAGGTAATCAAGGAAAGATTCTATCATCTCTAATGATGGTACCAAGATTTCCGCTCTTGATCCTGTGCCTATCTTTGTTTCATGAGTCCAAATGAAACGGAACAACCTGTAACCATGCATGACCTGGCGGAAAAAATGAAGGCCAGCCTGGTGAAAATTTATGAAGGCGGCGGCAAAAAAGCCATAGCTAAACAAAAAGAAAAAAATAAGATGACAGCCCGGGAGCGGATCGCTTACCTGATTGATCCGGGATGCCCATTTATTGAAATCGGCGCCTTTGCAGGGTTTGAAATGTACGCTGAGGAGGGGGGTTGTCCGGCTGCAGGAACCGTAGCCGGCCTCGGATATGTTAGTGGAAAGCAATGCGTGGTAGTGGCCAATGACCAAACGGTAAAAGCCGGAGCCTGGTTCCCGATCACAGGGAAAAAGAACCTTCGCCTTCAGGAAATTTCAATGCAGAACCATCTACCTATTATTTACCTGGTAGATAGCGCCGGCGTGTACCTCCCCCTTCAGGATGAGATCTTTCCAGATAAAGAACACTTTGGTAAAATTTTTTACAATAATGCCCGGATGAGTGCCAAAGGAATTACTCAGATCGCCGCGGTGCTTGGTGCGTGTGTAGCGGGAGGAGCTTACCTACCCATCATGAGTGATGAAACATTGATGGTGGAAGGTTCTGGATCCATTTATCTTGCCGGTCCTTACCTTGTCAAAGCAGCGGTGGGAGAAGACATAGATACCGAAACACTCGGCGGCGCTGTGACCCACACAGAAATTTCCGGTATTGCTGATTACAAATTCAAAACAGAAATGGAGTGCCTCGACCACATTAAAAAGATCATGGACAAAATCGGTGAAAAGCCAAAGGCAGGTTTTAACCGCATCAAATCCAAAAAACCGGAAAGAAAAGAAACCGACTTGTATCATATTTTACCAACAGACAGCACCAGGGCTTATGATATGCTTGATGTGATTCAATGTATTACGGATAGTGGTTCTTTTGACCAGTATAAAAAAGATTATGGAAAAACTATTATCTGCGGGTATGCAAGGATCGATGGATGGGCAGTGGGTATTGTTGCCAACCAGCGAAAAATTGTAAAAAGTAAAAAAGGTGAAATGCAAATGGGTGGCGTGATCTATAACGACAGTGCAGATAAGGGGGCACGGTTCATACTCAACTGCAACCAGAAAAAAATACCCCTTGTTTTTCTTCAGGATGTAACTG
>JANLYU010000159.1:0-2373 GCA_031365785.1 Flavisolibacter sp.
CAATAATCATCATGGTTCATTCAAAAGGTCATTTTAATATGAGGAAAACTGGATCAACATGCTTATCAGGGCGACATTGGCCCGTTACTTTTATTTGATACATGGTTGGTAAAAGATATTCTCAATTCATCAGGTTATCGCTCATTTGATCCTGTTATTAATATGGATGTACTCTTTTGTTTTGCTACCCTGTAGTAGCTGGATGATTCCATGTTACTGGAAGTGTCGGTTTATTCATTCAACTGGCTATCGTCATGTATTAGCACCAAAGATCCAGTGGTAAAACCGGGTTAGAATAGATTCCTGAAAACAATTATTTGTTGTCCGGGCTAAATATTTATTCACCTAAAAAGAAAGTATGAAAATTTTGCAGCACCTCAGTGCTTTGGTCATCATCACCCTAATAATGGGATTGATCTATGCATGCGTACAGCAGGTATATCGTTCAGGAGCCAATGATCCGCAAAGCCAGATCATTTATGATTTAAAAGAACAATTACAGCAGGGGAAATCTTTGTCAACATTATTTTTGGATTCATTTGACCTTGTAAAAAGCCAATCAGTCTTTACTGAAATTTATGATGATGCAGGTAATGCTATGAAGTCGTCAGCGTACCTGCAAGGCCGGCTTCCCCAATTACCCAAGGGTGTTATTGAGCACGCTCGAGCAGATGGAGAAAATTGGGTAACCTGGGAGCCACAATCCCATGTACGCCTTGCCATGGGCATTGTACGCGTCAATACATCTCCAGTTTCCTTTGTAGCTGTTGGAAGGTCGTTGTATAAAGCTGAGGAACGCATTTCCCGGTTGAATGCCATGGTCATAATTGCCTGGTTGTTGTGTTGTAGTGTTGTATTGATCAATTGGCTGGGACATTACCTTCAAGTCAGGAAACAACAAACACATATATGAAACATGACTTGAGAATGGATGGTTCAAACAAATTTTCATGGAAAGCGCGGGGAAAAAGTTTTGTATTCGCTGGAAGGGGCATCATTGTCTTTTTCCGTTACGAACACAATGCACGCCTCCATTTAATTGCCTTTGTCGTGGTCATTTTTTCAGGATGGTTTTTTCACCTCAGTGCCACCGAATGTCTGGCAGTTGTTTTTTCATCAGGCCTTGTTTTTATTACGGAAATGATCAATACAGCTGTGGAAAAATCTTTAAACCTTTTTTCTCCAGGCTGGAATGCGGAGGTTAAAATAATTAAAGATATCGCTGCAGGTGCTGTTTTGGTGGCTGCCGTGGTATCACTGGTGACCGCCGCCATCATTTTCATTCCTAAAATACTACAACTATAATCCCTGCTCCCGCGTATAAGTTGCTTTTCGATGCCGTGAATGGTCTCTTAAAAATCCAGTCCCAGTGCCAGGTAGGTTTGAGGCCGTCCTTTAAACAAACCATCCATCTGCCAGGCCACATCGAACCTAACAAAATAGCCCAGCAAAGTACTTCTTGCACCAAAACCATAGCCGCCTGCCAGCGGGCCAAGGCCTCCAGCCCTGATCTTGACTGAAGCACCCGGAGCTGTTGAACTGTATAATACACTGGGTCTTTCTATTTTACTGTATCCACCATTCCAGGCGGTGCCAAGGTCAAGGAACTGAACCAGTTGGAAATTACGCAGGAAAGCATTGTTAATGGGGCGGTTGAACAGCGTACTGAAAACAGGCATCCTCACTTCGCTGTTGATCACCAGATTGTTGTTACCATTGGCAACATTCTGTTTGAACCCACGGAGGTTCACTGCAAGCGCCTGGTATGCATAATCGGCATCAGGTGCAGGTGCAGGGGAGGGGTTGAAATAACGGAAGGAACGGACACCAGTATTGGCATTGATCTTTTCATTTTCTCTCAATTTTACCCAACCATCTACACCGCCGAGATAATAAATAACTTTTTGATTACCCCATGAAAAGTCAGCAGCACCACGCACCGCCCAAATCACATTTCGGTAAATCGGGAGGTAATGCCTGGCATCAAATCCTGCATTGAAAAGAAACCTTCCTTCCGTGCTCCTGATCTTGCTAACCTGAGTAAACCAGTCAACATAAGCTTTCCACCGAAGGCCATGCCATATGTTCATCACTGGGTTCAGTGTGTTGTCGTGGACATATTCTAAGGTCAACTGGCCATAGGTTTTTTTAACGTCTGGCCGTTTGAGGTTGATTACGGAAGTGGCCGGAACAATGCTCCTGTCAAAGCGGGGACCCACAGAGATTCTTACACTTTTGATTTTATCAATCGGATACCTTAACCGCGCCAGGTAATAATTAGACGTTTGTTTCACCACCCCGAAGGAATCGTTGAACGCTTCAGTATTGTTTCTGTAAAATGTAAAGCCCCAGTCGAGTCTTTTCTTCAGATTG
>JANLYU010000172.1:0-1503 GCA_031365785.1 Flavisolibacter sp.
CTGAATATGCCTTTCGAACTCGGTATTGACCTCGGCGCCAAAATGTTTCATCCAAATAAAAAGTACCGCACAAAAAAATTTTTGATTCTGGAAGGTGAAAAATTTTCGGTGCAAAAAGCACTTTCCGATCTGTCGTTTGCCGATTGTAAAAACCATGGAAACAGGGCGGAACAGTTGGTGACAAACGTACGGAATTGGTTCGTGGAAACCGGTGTTGTTGATGTGCCGCCACCCTCTAAAGTCTGGGACGATTACAACGTATTTTATGCACAGCTATGCCTGCGGAAAATGAAAGAGGGTTTTAAGAAAAAAGATATTGACCAATTGCCCATTCCTGAATTTCTCCGGTTCATCGAGGAAGTGATTTAACCGCGGTATTTTGCCATAGCCGGTTGCATTGCAAATTTCGCTATCAATGGCTCTTTCTTTCGCTCCAACAGAGCCCTTTTACATCTCTATGGCAATTTGCTATAAATCCTGCACGTGCGGGACTGCTTTGGAGCTGTGAACAGGTATGCTAACTCAAGATGACCGACAAACACCAGCTTTCATGTTATTCAAAAATTGAAATACAGCCCGCCGCCCGACAGGAATTATTTGTAGTTTTATTTTCTAACTAACTTTTATGTCGGAGTCTTTGCTAAACCGTATCACAATCAAACCTGAGATTGCTCATGGAAAACCTACCATCCGCAACAAGCGTTATACAGTAGAAGGGATGCTCGAATACCTGGCCGCTGGCGACAGCATTGAAAAACTCTTACAGGAATTTCCGGACCTGGAAAAAGAAGATTTTCTTGCTTGCCTGCAATATGCAGTCTTGAATGTCAAGAATAGATATGCGGAAATAAAAGCAGCATGAAATTCTTATTGGATGCACAGCTTCCCCCCTTCGTTAAAGCAGCTCTTTATAGAAGAAGGGTACGACTGTATTCATACTCTTGATCTCGAACTTGGCAATGCCACGACGGATAAAATAATAAACAAACTATCTATCGAGCAGAACCTGGTAGTTGTTACAAAAGATGGAGATTTCTACGACAGCTTTATTGTGAAGAGAGAACCATATAAATTGATTCTCGTAAAACTCGGCAATGCTTCAAAAAAAGAACTAATCGAATTTTTCGAACAACAGTTTGGGCGAATAATAAAACGCATTAAGACCGAAGACCTGGTTTTGCTACGAAAAGAAATTGGTTGAATTTCAGCAGATCAAAATACATTCTTCCACATCATACTCTCCACCGGCTTGTTCGGCTGACCGCTATATTTTGCATTCTTCTTTTGGTTGTATTTAATCTCTATCACCCCATCAACCGGGAAATAAATCAATTGCCCTACCGGCATGCCTGCATAGACCTTCACCGGTTGCTTTACCGAAATCTCCAACGTCCAGTTGCCGCAAAAACCTACATCGCCCTTGCCGGCCGTAGCGTGAATGTCAATGCCTAAACGTCCGGTAGATGATTTACCCTCGAGAAAGGGAACATGCGCATGGGTTTC
>JANLYU010000200.1:0-1921 GCA_031365785.1 Flavisolibacter sp.
TCGGTGGCATATTGCAACAACTCCGGACGGATGCCTTTTGATTCATTGCCGATAAGAATTACACCACTGCGGATTTTTTCATGATCGGCAAGTGGCCGCCCATCCAGCGTGGCGGCATACACGGCTACTTTTTGCCTTGACAGCCAGTCTCCTCCCTCATCGTAACTGACATGCACCCTGGCCATACTGGCCATGGTAGACTGCACCACTTTTGAATTATATACATCTGCACATCCTTTGCTGCAAACTACCTGAGGAATACCAAACCAATCTGCCGTCCGTATAATGGTTCCGAAATTTCCCGGATCCTGCAGCGTATCCAGGTAGATTGAAATAGTAGCTGCATCTGGCAATGCATAATGAAATTGCCTGACTACAGCAAGCACCTGATTGGGCGTTTGCAGGTTGGTGATTCTTTGCAGTTCCCGTTCACTGATCTCTATAACTGGTAGAAGCTGTGAAGTTGCAGATTGCAGCAACCATTCTTTTGTAGCATAAATTTTTTCAATGCTCCCGGGGATCGCTTGGATAAATTCACGAACGATCTTAGGACCTTCCGCCACGAATAACTTTACATCATCCCTAACTTTTTTCTCCTTCAAACTTTGAATATCTTTAATTTCATTTTTACTGAGCATAGACTGGCTTTTACCTTATGTTTGATCCTGTGTCTAAAACATGCAATTATTTATTTTATACTCTTTTGATAGCCGCCCTAGTGGCGGGTTTTATTTCCTGTACGACCATAAAAAATTATCCTGTAGGCAAACCTTTTGTTTATCAAACCAACATCAATATAGAAGGTAAATATAGTTCGGAAGAAAAAAAACAGTTAAAGACCCAACTGGAACAACAACTACACGACAGCATTCGCGTTCGCCGTCAACAAAAATTTTTGTTATGGCAAACCATCAAAAAACCTCCTGTTTTTGATACTTTGAATATCAGTAAATCTAAGATCTTCATGAGCGCTTTGCTCAATTCTGATGGATATTACCGCGATTCAATATCAGCGGATACCACCTTGCACATTGTAGGTGACCAGTACCGGACCACTGTCAATTTCAGAGTGTTGCCTGGAACATTGATAAAAATTGATTCGGTTTGGTACAACCTGCCGGATTCTGTAGCATTCAGTAAGAAAATCGATACGCTCCAGGCATTAACCTTGAATTCATTGAAACAGCAAGTGATTAAAAAAGGCCAACCATTTTCAAAGCCCCTCATCTCTGAAGAACTGGACAGGCTTTCGGATGTTCACAGGAATAATGGTTACTTGCGTTTTTCAAGGGAACAATTGCTGGCGGTGTGGGATACGGTGGGACTGGACCTTCTCAGGATCACCTTCGATCCACTGGAACAGGCGCAATTGCTGGAATCTTTGCGGTTAAGAAGAGAAAATCCTACAGCGGATATAGAAGTCAGGCTGCGCCCGGATGCCGACACCTCACGGCTTCTGCGCTACTATGTAGGTACCGTTAAAGTGTACCCCGACTTCAACAACGATACATCTTATTTTAAACCCCGAACTGATCTTCTTACCGGCAACCAGTACCAGTTTATTTCTTATCAGGGGCTTTTCCTTCCAAGAAAAGTAGTGCGGTTCATCTCGCTAAGACGAGGTGAGTTGTACCGACAAAGCAATTACCTGAAAACACAAAATAAATTTAATTCCATCGGCGCCTGGCGCCTGGTGACCATGAGCCAGTTACCCAGGCCTGGACAAGACACGGTAGATTTTGAAATCAGGCTGATACCTGCGAAAAAATTTGTTACCAGTATCAACTTTGATGTAAGCCTGAACCAGGGCAACTTCTCGTCCGGCAACCTTTTGGGGCTGGGCGCTAACTTCAGTTTGATTAATAAAAATTTCGCAAAAGCAGCGAACCAATCCACAACCACCCTCCGTTATGGAATTGAA
>JANLYU010000213.1:0-1753 GCA_031365785.1 Flavisolibacter sp.
CAAAAACAAAGGTGGCTGTACTTTTAGACTGGAGTGAATCCCAAAGATTTTGGGCATTGGCCGAGATGCCATAGTTATTGGCAGGCCGCAAAGAATAATTATGAATGCCTATGACGATCTTGTCATACCTGCCCGACTTCACTGCTTCCAGTACCTGCCCTGTTTTGTCTGATGAATCGTTGTAATTGATCCAATAGGTATCGGCATTTAATTCTTTATGCAGCCTGGCACCAAACGTATTTTGATCAGCACCGATGCCTACATATGCCATCCTGCCCACATTCATCAGGGGAAGCATTCCGTAACTGTTATTCATAACCGTAATCACATTACGCGCCACCTGGGACCTTATAAGATCTGTTTTTGCATTCAAATCATTCACCAGGTTAGCAGTATCAATGATTTGTGCATGGTTGAGTCCCAGTTGATATTTTGCGTATAAAACTTTTTTTACTTTCTGGTTGAGGTACTTCCACTTCAGTTTCTTTTTCCTGATGGCCACGTAAATAGATTCCAGCGCATCAGGAATACTTTCCGGAAGACACAACAAGTCATTTCCCGCGATCAGCGCCTGCGCAGCCGCTTCACCACCTGGAAAATATTTACTGACACCTTTCATCTCCAGGGCATCTGTAAAAGAAAGGCCCTCAAAATAAAGGTCATCACGAAGTAAACCGGTGACGTTTTTTTTAGACAGGGAAGTAGGTCTGTTAGCGGTATTGTCAATGGCGGGAATACTGAGGTGTGCCATCATCACACTGCCAACACCGGCTTTGAAAAGTTGTTTGAAAGGATACAGCTCAAGGGTGTCGAGCTGAAACCTGCTTTTACTGATCAAAGGAAGGTCGAGGTGAGAATCCACATCCACATCGCCATGCCCAGGAAAATGTTTGGCGCAGGCCATGATGCCAGCTTCCTGCATGCCGCGCATGTAAGCCACGCCCCACTGCGCTACTTTATATTTGTCTTCACCAAATGACCGGTAGCCAATTACAGGATTGTTGGGGTTGTTATTAATGTCCACTACTGGCGCAAAATTTACATGGACCCCGATTCTTTTCATTTGTTCTCCAATAGCCCTTCCCATTTCATACACTATCTGCTCATTACGGAGTGCTCCCAAAGTAAGCTGGAAGGGAAATTTTGTGATGCTGTCGAGCCGCATGCCCAGCCCCCATTCACCATCAATCGTAACCAACAAAGGCGTTTTGGCAAGTGCCTGGTAATCGTTGGTAAGCATAGCCTGCCTGACAGGCCCACCCTGAAAAAAACAAAGTGCACCTATATTGTATTGGGAAATGAGCTCCCTCACCTTGGCAATATGCTCCGGGCCGAGGTTACTGTGTGCCCTGATCACCATCAGCTGAGCCAGTTTCTCGTCTTTAGAAAGAGTTTTGAATACACTATCTACCCATGCAGAAGCAGAAAGACGGCTGTGGTACTGAGCAAATGAAAGAGAGAAAATCAAACAGGCCACGCTAAAGGAACATACTTTTTTCATATGGTAATCAAAGGACACAATTTACTACAAATGGACTTGTGTTTGTAGAAGATCGTACACCAGAAAAAATGTTTCATGATGGAGGTTGCGGATGATTACTTTTCTGAGATCCAGATGTTGATATCATGCGGCGCTGCTTCGTTTCCTCCGAAATATGGAAACAGCTGGTATCCCTTACCCTTTTCAGATGTGCTTCCACGCGAAAGGGGTTCAGTAATGTCATTGACAGTAAAAATATACTGGAACCCACTG
>JANLYU010000284.1:0-13368 GCA_031365785.1 Flavisolibacter sp.
TGTAGAAGCTTCAGTGAGCATTTTTTTTCGACAATTGCTGCTCACTGAATTGCTCACTGATTATTGGAGCGAATTTGAGTGATTTGACAAAGTACTAAAACCAAAAAGCCTGCAAAATCAACGATTTGCAGGCTTTTAATTTGTTTTGAGATCGAATTTAGCGGACCGGACGGGACTCGAACCCGCGACCTCCGCCGTGACAGGGCGGCATTCTAACCAACTGAACTACCGATCCAAAAACGTCCCGAATGTTAAGCTCAACTGCTTATCATAGCGGGGTGCAAAAATAGGCGCAATTTCCATTCAACCCAAACTAAAATAGGCACTATATCCACACCTAAAAGGCCCATTACCTACACCTGCACTTCGGATAATTAGACTATTTTGCCCCCCTAAAAATTAAAAATGGAAAAAACCAGGATCACGATTAACAATAACGGCTCAACCAAAGTGGAAGGCGATTTTGAAATAGTGGACAGGAACGGAAATGTGTATGACCTGGCAGGCCGTACAGTGATCTCATTGTGCCGATGTGGTCTATCCAAAAACAAACCCTTTTGCGATGGCTCGCACAATGGTCATTTTGAACACGAGGCGGTGGCGTTCAGCCTTCCACCCAAGAAAACATCCTGATAGGCTGCTTGATCCAAGAGAATGCTTGATGATTTCAATTCATAAAAAGGAACATGGCTTCTAATGATCCTTTACATGGTAAAACCCTCGAAACGATTCTGAATCACCTGGTGGATCAATATGGTTGGGAGGAGCTGGCTGACAGGATACCGATCCGGTGTTTTACCTACGATCCCAGTGTCCGGTCCTGTCTTGTCTTTTTACGTAAAACTCCCTGGGCCAGAAAGAAAGTGGAAGAGCTATACCTGCTATCTATTTCCAATTGAGGGTGTGGCCACTTCAGATCGATACTTATATAAAGAGCTTAAGGTTGCAATTTTCGTTACTGATTATCTGTCACAACAACATTGAATTATTACAGCTTCGCCGTTCAAAATCCATAATTTTACCGCCAATCTATTGTTATGCCATCGAATGCAAACCGTCAGTTTCTGGATTTTGAAAAGCCGATCAAAGACCTGATCGATGAGATCGAGAAACTGAAACATGCGGCCGAGCATAAAAAGATCGATTATTCCGACATGATCGCAAAGCTGGAAGCCAAGATCCTGGAACGCCGCCAACAGATCACACAAAGCCTCACCTCCTGGCAAAAAGTGCAACTTAGTCGTCATCCGGACAGGCCCTACACACTCAAGTACATTGAGAAAATGACCACCAATTTCGTGGAATTATTTGGCGACAGGAATGTTAAGGATGATAAAGCCATGGTGGGCGGATTTGCGCAACTGGGCGGAAAAACAGTGATGCTGATCGGACAACAGAAAGGTATCAATACCAAAACAAGACAGCTGCGCAATTTTGGAATGGCTAACCCGGAAGGCTACCGAAAAGCGCTCCGACTCATGCGTCTTGCAGAAAAATTTGATAAACCTATCATTACATTGATTGATACGCCGGGTGCTTACCCTGGTTTGGAAGCAGAAGAACGCGGACAGGGCGAGGCCATTGCACGCAATATTTATGAGATGATCAGGCTGAAAGTTCCTGTGATCTGTGTCATCATTGGAGAAGGTGCATCAGGAGGTGCCCTGGGCATTGGAGTAGGCGACAGGGTGCTAATGATGGAAAATAGCTGGTATACGGTGATCTCTCCTGAAAACTGTAGTACGATATTATGGCGCAGCTGGGCTCAAAAAGAAATTGCTGCTGAACAATTGAAATTAACAGCCAGCTATATGAAAAGTTTTAGCCTGGTAGATGACATCATTCCCGAACCGGCAGGAGGAACTCACTGGGATTATCAGGAGGCTGCAGATATCTTAAAAGAAAGACTCTTAAAGGTCATCGAAGAACTCAGGCCCATTCATCCCCAGGAAAGAATCAATGCACGCATTGAAAAGTTTGGCAGAATGGGTTTCTGGGAAGACCTGGAACATCAGGATCATTCCAAACACAACGGCGAGGACTTTAATCACCAAGCCGTGTCCAACACTCATGAACCTCAAACTCCAGAAATCAGATAGCATATGTCGTTACGTGATCAGTTAAAAGGTACAGGTGTGGCGTTGGTTACGCCCTTCAGGAAAGATCAATCCGTGGATTTCGAAAGTCTGAAAAAATTGATAGAATTTGTCATCAATGGCGGTGTCAACTATATTGTCACTTTGGGAACTACAGGTGAAACACCTGTATTGACAAGGGAGGAAAAGATGGGCATTATTGAGATGACCATCACCACCGTTTCCGAAAGAGTGCCTGTTGTGGTAGGCATAGGCGGCAATAACACGAGGTCTGTTGTTGAAGATGTAGAATCCTTTCCATTGGAAAAAGCGGCAGCCATTCTTTCTGCGAGCCCTTACTACAGCAAACCTTCTCAGGAAGGTATTTACCAACATTACAAAGCCATTGCTGCAGCTACTGCAAAACCTATCATTCTGTATAATGTCCCTGGAAGGACCGGTAGCAATATTTCCGCGGCTACCACGATAAGGCTGGCAACTGATTGTGAAAATATCAATGGCATCAAAGAAGCCAGTGGCAATATGATCCAGTGTATGCACCTGTTACGTGATAAACCGCAAGACTTTATGGTGGTAAGCGGAGATGATCACCTGGCACTGGCCCAGATCGCCTGCGGCATGCGCGGCGTGATCAGTGTCGCAGCTAACTGTTTTCCAAAAGACTTTTCTGCCATGGTGGAAGCAGCGCTGAAAGGAGATTTTACAACTGCGCGGGGACTGAACAATAAACTGCTTGAGGGATATGATCTTTTATTTTGTGAAAATAATCCGGCCGGGACAAAAGCGATACTCAAGGAATTGGGTATCATCGACAATCAATTAAGGCTTCCTTTAGTGCCTTTGAGTGACGTTGTGATGAAACAGGTGAAAGAATACTTATCCGTTCTCAAATGATGAAACAAAACTGGAAATGTATTCTTTGTATAGGTTGGCTTTTAGCCGGCGGCACTGTCCTGGCTCAGTATAAGGTAACTCTAATCATAAACCGGTTGCCGGCATATCACAGCACCACGGATCAGATTTATCTGGCCGGAAATTTCAATAATTGGAACCCTAAAGATGCCCTGCTCCTTCTAAAAAATATTCAAGGTAAGTCCGGCATTACAATTGAAATGAAAAAGGGTTTGATGGAATATAAGTTTACCAAAGGAGGATGGGATATGGTGGAAGCAGGAAAAGATGGAACCGTTATTCAGAACAGAAAAGCAGATATTAAAAGCGACACTACTATTATGGTAGATATTGAACAATGGGCCGACCATTTCCCCAAAAAACATAAACCCAGTACGGCCAGTAAAAATGTTCAGATCATAGATGCTGCGTTTTATATTCCTCAGTTAAAACGGAATCGGAGAATTTGGATCTATTTACCAGAAAGTTATGTCTCTGGAAAGAAGCACTATCCAGTGATGTACATGCATGATGGCCAGAATATCTTTGATGATGCTACCGCCGCGTTCGGGGAATGGGGTGTTGATGAAGCGCTGGATACCTTGGGGCCTCAATACGGAGAATTGATTGTTGTGGGCATTGATCATGCAGGTAGTAAAAGGATGAATGAATATTCGCCTTATGATATGCCAGCCCATGGAGCCGGGGAGGGCGGCCAGTATGTGGATTTTCTGGTAAAGACGCTCAAACCTTTTATTGATCAACGCTACAGGACCATGAAAGAAGCTTCACATACTTTCATTGCAGGCAGCTCTATGGGAGGATTAATATCTTTTTATGCGCTGCTGAAATACCCAAAGGTGTTCGGCGGTGCAGGCGTTTTTTCTCCTGCATTCTGGATCGCGCCACCACTAAAAAAAATCAATCCTGACCAGGCTAAAAAAGTAAAGGGGAAAATTTATTTCTATGCAGGCCAGCAGGAAGGTGAAAACATGGTACCTGATATGTTAACCGTATTCGACCAGATGCGACATTACTCCAAAGCAAAAATGGAAATTGTAATCCGGGCAGAAGGCAAACACAATGAATCTACCTGGAAGGCAGAATTCCCGCTGTTTTATAAATGGATGATGAGGGGTGAAGAGTGACATGTGAGGAGAACAAAAGAAAGTGATCCCTTTTCACAATATTTCATACGTGACCCCTTCATGAGCAATCTCTGAATTGGGAAACACTTCCCTGGCTTCTATTTCAAAAGGATCGAGCAAATTGTATTTGGAACTGAAATGCCCGATCAGTAATTTTTTTACCATTGCTTTCCGGGCAATTTCTGCCGCTTGCCTTGACGTACAGTGAAATCTTTCACAGGCCTTCTCCCTCATGTTGTCCAGGTAGGTGGTTTCATGGTATATCATGTCAGCACCATACACATAGGGGATAATTTCCTCATCATATTTTGTGTCCGCGCAAAAAGCATATTTTTTACCCCGTTCAGCAGCTGCAGTAACCGCATCATTTTTGATGACGGCACCCCTGGGCGTAATGTAATCCAACCCATTCTGCAAACTGGAATAAAAGGAAACCGGTATATTTAATTTGCGTACCCGGTCGATGAGCAACTTTCTTTTGCCAACTTTTTCTTCAAACAGGAAACCATAACATTCAATACGGTGGGTAGTAGGAAAACAACTGATCCTGATGCGTTCATTGTCTACGAGCAGAGCCTGCTGAGTCAGTGTGTGGAAGTACAACGGATAGGGTAGAATTGTTTCAGCCACATTCATTTGCATTTCTATAATTTGTTGAAGCGGAGCTGGTCCGTATACATGAAGCTCCTGTTTGTGTGATAGGAGGCCAAAGGTGTTTAACAGGCCTACCAGGCCAAAATAGTGGTCACCATGTAAATGAGAAATAAATATATGGGAGATCTTTCCCCGGCGGATCTTATACTTGATCATTTGTATCTGAGTGCCCTCTCCGCAATCTACCAGGTAATTATTTCCATCATGGGTTACAACCTGGCTGGTAGGGTGGCGGTTGAAAGCAGGAACTGCCGAATTATTTCCTAAGATCGTGACCGATAACATGCGCGCAAAAATACATTTCTATTACATTCCTGTGAACGGTTCTACATCCATCCGTCAAAAGAAAGTTTCTTACCATAAAGGAACTACCTGGAAAAAAACAGTCTACCTGAAAAAATGCAACGTTTGATGGATCTGCTCCAGGTAGCTTTTACCAAATAATAAGAGATGGATTAAAAGGGGATACAGGTTGGAGACCTTCCTTTGCTCTTTATATAGAGGTTGTAAGGGACGTTGATACGCATAAGCCTCATAAAATTTTTTGGGGAACCCTCCAAATAGTTCGGTCATTCCCAAATCAACTGATGCATGCCCATAATAAATTGCCGGGTCAATAAGAACAGGTTGTTCCTGTTCATTGCACAGGAAGTTACCACTCCAAAGGTCTCCATGAAGCAGTGAAGCTGGTTCTGAAGCATCGAAAATTCCTGTAAGCTTCTGGTAGAGGTGAGCAAAGTCGGAGGCATCTGCAGTGGTTAGTAGCTTTTGTTCTACACACTGCTGCACGAGAGGCCGGAGCCTTCGTAATTCTAAAAATTCTATCCAGTTATCCGATGTGTGGTTGCTTTGCTCCACGCTGCCCATATAATTGTCTTCAGCAAACCCATATAAATGATTGGTGCACCCATGAAGTGAAGCCAACTGTTCGCCAAATAATTTCCAGAACATCTCCGACCTGTTGCCGTCCGTTATCCATTCCATCAGCAACACCTGCCAATCAGCTTCTTCCCCTAATTCTATCTGATCTGGTACCCTGATCACCTTCTGACTACCCAGGTATTGAAGTCCCCGTTTTTCTTTGGAAAACATTTGAGGAAATTTAACAGCAGAAGTGACCTTGCAAAAAAAAGACTTCTGTCCTGTATCAATTCGGTAAGATGTGTTGATAGATCCCCCTGATACTGGATAAATAGATACTTGTTTGTTTGAAATGAGATACTTTCCAACTAGTTTTTGTTGAACAATCGATCGGAACAACTGATCATGAGTCATGCTTCCGTAGATTTTTGGTGGCCTAGAATAGTGATAGGATCCGCTCAATCACCGGGTTCATCAAAATCTTCGCCTAGCAATTCTCTTTCTATTTCTTCCATCTGCACAATATCTCCGCCTTCTATTTCAGTAGGGGTTACATTCATCAACTCCAGCAGGCTCTTTTCATCCAGGAAACTTTCAATTGCAGGACTCAGGTTGCAAATAACGAAGGAAGCACCATGTTCATAAAATTTTTGCTGAGATCTCACCAGCATTTCACCTGCTTCTTCCTCCATTCTGGTCACGGAAGCAAGGTTCAATACAATGTTCTTTATTGTATCTTTAAGGAGTTCTTCGAACCTGCGGTTCAATTCTGCTGCCATATTAGCAGACAATTCCAGGGTTTCCACCCTGATGACATGAAATTTTTCTTTGGTATCAGTTTTGACTTCCATATAAATTGCCGTAAGTTACCGTAAGACTTAACATTTAGAATCTTACGTTGCTTAAAAATATTTTTTATTATTGTAAAAGCACAAGGAAACAAATGGATAATAATTTTTCCTCACAAGTAAAAGAAATCATTTCCTTTAGCAGGGAAGAAGCGCTGAGATTGGGAAATGACTTCATCGGGACAGAACATCTATTGCTGGGGTTGATTCGTGAGGGCGATAATACAGCTATTCGGATTTTGAAGAGCTTTAACGTTGACCTATATGAATTGCGAAAGGAAATCGAATTGGCTGTAAAAGACAAGACTGGTAAAAACATAGCCAATATCAATAGTCTCCCATTGACCAAACAGGCTGAAAAGGTGATCAGAGTTACGGTTCTGGAAGCGAAGGCTTTAAAAAGCCCAACCGTGGAAACCGAACACCTGATGCTTTCTATTTTAAAAAACAAAGAAAACATTGCAACACAAATCTTAAATCAATTTGATGTGGATTACGATTTATTCAGGCAGGAATTGGGCATGGTAAAATCAAATGACCCACGCGCCGAGTACCAGGAAGAGAACGATGATGATTTTGATGAAGAAAAAAAATACTCACAGTCCAAGACCCGGCAGGGCAGTACAGCTAAAAGCAAGACGCCGGTGTTGGATAATTTTGGACGTGACATCACTAAGCTGGCGGAAACCGGTACTCTGGATCCTATAGTGGGCCGTGAAAAAGAAATAGAAAGGGTATCTCAGATTCTTTCTCGGCGTAAAAAAAATAATCCCATCCTGATTGGTGAGCCTGGGGTTGGTAAAACGGCTATCGTGGAGGGTCTGGCCTTGAGGATTGTTCAACGCAAGGTGTCCAGGGTACTGTTCGATAAAAGGGTGATCTCTCTTGACCTTGCCGCCCTTGTAGCGGGTACTAAATATCGTGGCCAGTTTGAAGAAAGAATGAAAGCGATCATGAATGAACTGGAAAAAAACAGGGACGTGATCCTGTTCATTGATGAAATACATACCATTGTAGGTGCCGGCGGTGCATCAGGTTCGCTGGATGCCTCTAACATTTTCAAACCTGCGCTGGCACGTGGCGAACTTCAATGTATTGGAGCTTCCACCCTCGACGAGTACAGAATGTATATTGAAAAAGATGGTGCTCTTGACAGGCGTTTTCAAAAGGTGATGGTAGAACCTCCGAGTGTAGACGATACCATTCTTATCCTCAATAATATCAAGTCCAAATATGAGGACTATCACAATGTCAATTATGATGATGAAGCAATTAATGCCTGCGTGAAATTAAGTGACCGATATATCACTGACCGGTTGTTGCCCGACAAAGCCATTGACGTAATGGATGAAGTAGGCGCACGCGTGCACCTGAAGAACATTAATGTTCCGGAAAATATATTGGAACTGGAAAAGAAAATAGAAGACATCAAAGTAGAAAAGAACAGGGTGGTGAAAAGCCAGAAATTTGAAGAAGCTGCTGCCCTCCGCGACAATGAAAAACGTCTCGGTGAGGATCTGGAAAAAGCCAAGGCTCAGTGGGAGGAGGAATCAAAGCATAAGCGATACCCGATTGGTGAAGAGGAAATTGCTGAAGTGATCAGTATGATGACTGGGATTCCGGTAAAACGAATGGTGGAAGCGGAGACGCAGAAGCTGCGCAAGATGGCAGACGAAATGAAAACCATGGTGGTGGGTCAAAACGATGCCATCCAAAAAGTAGTAAAGGCTATTCAGCGGAACCGTGTGGGTTTGAAAGATCCGCGTAAACCAATTGGAACTTTTATTTTTTTGGGTCCTACGGGCGTAGGAAAAACAGAACTGGCAAGGGCGCTTGCCCGTCATATGTTCGACAGTGAAGATGCACTGATCAGGATTGATATGAGTGAATACATGGAAAAATTTACGGTATCCAGACTGATAGGTGCACCTCCCGGATATGTGGGGTATGAGGAGGGTGGGCAACTTACTGAAAAAGTTCGCCGCAAGCCTTACAGTGTCATTCTTCTGGATGAAATTGAAAAAGCCCATCCGGATATTTACAATATTCTTTTACAAGTGCTCGATGATGGTCAGCTCACGGATGGCCTGGGAAGAAAAGTCGACTTTAAAAATTCCCTCATCATCATGACGTCCAACATCGGAGCCCGTCAATTGAAAGATTTTGGTGAAGGAGTTGGTTTTGCCACTGTTTCAAGAACACAGAATGTTGATGAAAATAATAAAGCGGTGATTGAAAAGGCTCTGAAGCGTACTTTCTCACCAGAATTCCTGAACAGGATAGATGACGTGATCATCTTCAATGCGCTTTCCAAGGAGAACATCTTCGAGATCATTGATATCCTGATGAAAGGTGTGATGAAACGCCTGATCAACCTCGGATTTAGTTTGGAACTGACAGAAGATGCCAAAAGCTTTATTGCTGACAAGGGATATGATGCTCAGTTTGGCGCACGGCCTTTGCACAGGGCCATCCAGAAATACCTCGAAGATCCACTGGCGGAAGAGATCCTCAATATGAATATCAAAGCCGGTGATGTTCTGGAAGCTGACCTGGATAAGGAAAATGGAAAACTCACTTTCTCCCTGAAGAAAAGTGTGGAAGAAAAATCGAAAGCGTAACCTCTTGATAATAATGAAGGCTGTCAAAACTGACAGCCTTTTTTTGTTGTGTGATTTTTAGTTGGCATTTTTGTAGGGAAGAAGTTTTAGAAGAGGGTACGACTTAGCAAATGAAAAAAATCATCATTACCATAGACGGATGGTCTTCCTGCGGGAAAAGTACACTGGCCAAACAACTCGCCAAAGCCCTTGGCTACATCTATGTGGACAGCGGTGCCATGTACAGGGCCATCACCTTATATTTTCTGAGAAATCATATCAACTGGACAGATCCGGCTGCAGTGAAACAGGCCCTTGACGAAATTACACTGGAATTTATTTACAATCCCAAAAGTGAACTTTCTGAAATGTACCTCAATGAAGAAAATGTTGAATACGTTATCCGCGACCTGGTGATCGCCGAAAAAGTAAGTGATGTAGCGGCCATCAAGGAAGTTAGGGAATACGCGGTGGAGCAGCAACAGAAAATGGGCATTAACCGGGGCATCATCATGGATGGAAGGGATATTGGAACAGTAGTTTTTCCGGATGCTGAATTAAAGATTTTCATGACAGCGGATAACAGGGTGCGCGTGGAAAGGCGATTTCATGAGCTATATGAAAAAAATCCCAATGTTTTGATCGAGGAAGTGAAATACAATCTTGAAATGCGGGACTATATAGATTCCCATCGGGAAGTGAGCCCGCTCAGAAAAGCGGATGATGCCATTTTGCTGGATAATACTTTTCTCACTGAAAAAGAACAACTCACCAAAGCACTCAAGCTCGCACACGAACATATTGAACAGTATGCCTGACAGGAACCCCTGTTCCATTATACATCATTAATCAGTCCTTTCGATAGTATAGATCATTGCCAATTGATGCCTTTCATTCGGACATGATCCAGCCTACCGGCTGGCAGGCGAGGAAAAATGAACAAGATGAATTTCCAACCCTAGTGCTACTTTGGCTTTTTGATATTCAGCAACTCTATTTCGAATATAAGCATCGACCCTCCTGGAATAGGTCCATTATCATTAAGTCCATAAGCCTGTTGATAAGGAATATATAGTTTATACTTGGAACCTAAGGGCATTAGTTGAAGTGCTTCTGTCCAGCCCTTGATGACAGCATTCAGGGCAAAAGAAGCAGGCGTACCACGGGTATAGGAATTATCGAATTCAGTACCATTCAAAAGAGTTCCTTTATAATTAACAGTTACGGTATCAGTAGGACCAGGCTTGATTCCATTCCCAGGAGTGAGCACCTCATATTGCAGTCCTGTTTTGGTGGTGCGCACATTGGAATTTTTTTTATTCCCTGATAAGAATTTTTCTCCCGACTTCACATTTTCACACAACTGCTGGTTGGAATGACACATCAATAGGAGATTGGACTGTTCTTCCGTTAACAAAATTTTTTTATTGGCAAGGGCATCATTGATGGCGGTGGCTACCAGTCCTGAATTCAGTTTTCCCATGCCCTGCTGCCTGTAAAAATTGGCAACACTTAAGCCAATGGCGTAACTCAGGGAATCATTTTCATTTTTTAATGTGGGTGCTGGGGTTGCGCTTTTGACAGGAACCATTTTTTTAGGAGGTGTTTTCTGAGAATAGATCATCGAAGCAAATAAAAGGGTACATCCTGTTAAAAAGTATTTTTTCATATTTAAGATTGTGGCGCAAAAATAATCAAGACACTTGAAATGATGATGATTCATCCGTTAATTTAGCTGATGCTCCATCCTTCTGTACAATTGTACCGCAATGCTTACAGTGGATTGTCAAGGCAGATCTGGTGGTTATCACTGGTGATGTTCATTAACAGGAGTGGAACCATGGTCATTCCTTTTTTAACGGTATACCTGATTGATAAAGGTTTTTCTCTTTCACAGGCAGGCTTTGTGATGGGAGCATTTGGAGCCGGATCCATCGTGGGGGGTTATCTGGGAGGACGGCTAACTGATTCCTTCGGGCATTTTTATATTCAGGTAATCAGTCTTTTATTGAATGGGGTCATGCTGATCCTGCTTGGCC
This sequence comes from Flavisolibacter sp., assembly GCA_031365785.1. Classification (GTDB taxonomy): domain Bacteria; phylum Bacteroidota; class Bacteroidia; order Chitinophagales; family Chitinophagaceae; genus Flavisolibacter. The sequence continues at coordinate 11,138 of JANLYU010000284.1, forward strand.
AGATGCATACATTGCTGCAGATTACGATTTGCATCTTTATCGTAAGCAGTTTTGGAGAAGCTTTCCGTCCTGCTAATTCTGCGGCGATTGCAGCTTACAGTGATGACACTAACCGTACCCGTTCCTATTCCCTGAACAGGCTGGCGGTCAACCTGGGTTGGGGAATTGGTCCTGCAGTAGGTGGGTTGCTGGCTAATAAAAGTTTTGCCCTGTTATTTTGGGCAGACGGATTGACTTGCATCCTTGCCGCCATAGTATTGTACCTGATCTTCATTTCATATCGTTCCATTCAGGCAGGTGATCACCGGGACAACGCACCTGTTCGCATACGATCCGCTTACCAGGACCAACCATTTTTAATGGGAATGGTTAGCATTTTTCTTGTGGGTATTTGTTTTTTTCAAATGTTCAGTATCCTGCCGGTTTATTATAAAGACCAGCTTGGCTTCAGTAAAGCTCTAACGGGTTGTATTCTTGCAATGAATGGTTTGATCATTGCCGTGATGGAAATGGTGCTGGTATACAAACTGGAAAAAAAACGCCATCCTGTTTTTTACATGGCATGGGGCTCATTTTTGATAGGCGCGTCCTTTGTATTGTTGAATCTGGCTCCTCTGTTAGTGGTGGCAGTCTTTAGTATGGTCATGATTACACTTGGTGAAATGCTTCTTTTCCCTTTTATGAATCAGTTCTGGGTAAACAGGAGTTCGGATCAAAATAGAGGACAATATGCTGCAGTGTATACCATGTCTTTTTCATTGGCCATCATGCTGGCGCCTACATTTGCTGCTCAGGCAGCACACGCATGGGGCTTTCCTATTCTTTGGATCTTAGATTTGATCATTTGTACAGTAGCAGCTATTGGTTTTTTAATGTTGAAAAAATGGAATCACTATGAATGAATTCAGCCGTAAACTTCAGATCCGCTGGTCGGACCTGGATCCCAATTTTCATGTTCGTCATTCCGTGTATTATGACTGGGGAGCTTTTTGCCGTATAGAATTTTTGAATGCGTATGGTATCACACCTGCCGTGATGCAGGCGCAAAATTTTGGTCCCATACTTTTCAGGGAAGAATGTATTTTCCGGAAAGAAATTCAACTATTGGATGAGATTACATTAACTCTTCAATTGATCCGTGCGCGGAAAGATTTTTCCCGTTGGAGTATTCAGCACCAAATAAATAAAAGCGACGGTACCCCTTGCGCGATTTTGACTGTTGATGGTGCATGGATAGATGTCACCAGACGGAAGCTTTTTTCACCTCCTCTGGTTGTTGCACAGGGCTTTGATCAAATGCCAAAGTCGGAAGCTTTTGAATGGATGTGAAAAAAAATATGAGTGGAATATATGTATTGCATAAGGACCGGGCACCGAAATGAATAGTGAAGGTAAATAGTGACGGTAAGTTTTCATTCAGCAGTCTCTACTCACTCTCCTTACATCATCCTGACCTGTGCCGGAAAATTAGAAACGTGAGTGGATAATAAATTTTTGATGAAATGATTTTCCTTGTAAGGAATAATAAATGGCGAGATGGCCTTTTCTGAAAGGTCTGTCAGGTTTTTGGGGAGGTAACCCATACCAAAAAAATTGCCCTGCACCACCATGATACAGGATTGTTCATGTTCGGACAGCCCTTTGTCGATTACCAGGTAAGAAGGTCTGTGCGTTAGCGACGCCACTGCCTGCAAAACTCTTTCATTATAGTCGGAATGCAATTCTTGTTGCTCACAGGCACCTTTGCAGCTTGATTCTTCCAGGCCGATGCATGTACCAGGGCCGGTTTGCATAAAGCATAGTTTCGGACAAAGTGAAAACTGTTGGATAAGCTTCCGTAAAACGCCGTGTCCATCTACCTTGAAATGAAATGTGTAGACAGGATGATTGTGTTTTCGTTTTCTTTCTATAGCCAGGCGCATGTATCCATTCTGGTCTTCATAAACGAAGATTCCAAATACATCTTCCTGTCTTTTTTGAGAAGTATTGAGTTTGGGCCATAATCTTTTTATTTCCGCAGACTCCATGATGGAAGCCATTAATTCTGTTGCGGCAGACTGGTAGCTGATAGCATGAATATCCCTGATAAAAAGTTGTTTTTGCCTGGTACTCGAATTATTGCTGAAATGACTATTCACCCTGGAACGAATATTTTTCGCCTTGCCTACATAAATCACTTTCCCTTTCTGATCGTGAAAGTTGTAAACACCTGGATGGATAGGCAGGTTTTC
>JANLYU010000291.1:0-2659 GCA_031365785.1 Flavisolibacter sp.
AATGGTCCCGGCTAATGTTACCTCTTCCGGTATAATATTCTGACGGACACCTGCCTGAAACATGGTAGTAGAAATCACTACTGCATTTTTCGTTAATTCCGATTGCCTGCTTACAATCGTTTGCAATCCGTTAATGATCTGAGAACCTATTACTACGGGGTCAATTCCCAGCCAGGGCTCTGCACCATGGGTTTGCTTGCCTTTTATTTTGATTGTAAACCAGTCAGATTCCGCCATGATTCCGCCTTCCCGGTAACCGATCTTTCCAACAGGCGTCTGGGCATCTATATGTAAACCAAACATGACATCGATTTTTGGATTGTTCAATACGCCCTCTTTCACCATTAGTGGAGCTCCTCCTTCTTCGCCATTCGGAGGACCTTCTTCTGACGGTTGAAATACAAAAACTACTGTTCCCTGTAATTGATTTTTCATTCCTGTCAGTATTTCTGCAGTACTCATCAGCATAGCCACATGGGTGTCGTGACCACAGGCATGCATCACCCCCACCTCCTGACCGTTGAACAGGGCTTTAGAGCTGGATTTGAAAGTGAGGTTATTTCGTTCTGTCACCGGCAAAGCGTCTATGTCTGCTCGTAGCCCAATTACCGGACCTGGTTTATTGGTTTTCAGAATTCCCACTACTCCGGTTTTGGCTACGCCTTCATGCACTTCCAATCCCAGAGAACGCAAATGATCTGCAATCATTTTCGCAGTTTTGAATTCATGGTTGCCCAATTCCGGATTTTGATGGATCACCCTTCTCCAGGCAATGCATTTAGCTTCAATTTTATCCGCAGCGATTTCTATTGCCTCATTTTTCAATTGCGCCTGCAGTGCCTGCGTGCATAGAAAGCTGCTCAGAAGTAAGATATATTTCATGCTTGATTTATTCAAATAAATGTAGTCAATCAAAGCTTACCAATAATTCTATTTTCATCCCTTCAATTTTGGTGTAGGTTTTATTTTGAATTATGTCGCTGGCTAGCACGAATTCTATACATTTATCCTGTCATGATGCTTCGTCATATTCCTTTTTTAAAAAATGTTTTTTTATACAGCATCACTGCATTCGGTGGTCCTCAGGCGCATGTGGCTATGATGATGAAAATGTTTGTACAAAAAGTTCCCTATGTTACAAAAGAAGAATTACTTGAGTATAATGGTTTCTGCAATTTATTACCAGGTGCTTCTTCCACACAAACCGTCACCCTCATAGGATATAAAAGAGGAGGCATTTCACTAGCCATTTTTACCCTGCTCATATGGATTACGCCGGCCTGTTTACTGATGGGGAGCTTTTCTTTTTTACTTCATTACATTGATCAAAATTCATTAAGAACGGATATTTTTAAATTCATTCCTTCCATGGCGGTTGGCTTCCTGGCTTTTGCCACTATCACCGCCTTTGATGGTTCCATTAAGAATACCATTACGACAGTAATTATGCTCAGCTGCAGTGTGGGTACCTATCTTTTTTTTAAAACGCCCTGGATCTTTCCTTTATTGATCCTGTTAGGCGGCATCGCCACCAATATCAGTCATAAAAGAATTCCTCAGTTAGAAATCAAACCACGTAAAATTAAGTGGTGGAACTTCTGGCTATTCGGCATTATTTTTATTTTCGCCGGAATTATCAGTGAGCTGGCCAGAAAAAATGAATGGCCAAACAGAAAGCCCATCAACCTTTTTGAAAACACCTACCGTATGGGAAGCCTGGTCTTTGGAGGAGGCCAGGTGTTGATGCCAATGATGTATGAACAATTTTCAGTGCGGCCTGAAATTGTAAAACAGAAAAAACCAGAATCCGCTAAAAATATCATAGAGATCAATAAGTCGGAAATGACGACTGGAATGGGAATCGTCAGGGCCATTCCTGGACCCGTGTTTTCCATTGCATCTTTCACTGGAGGAATGGCTTTGAACGATAAAGGTTTTTACATGCAATTATTGGGTTGTCTGATTGGGACGATTGCTATTTTTCTACCGAGCGCTTTACTGGTTCTATTTTTTTTTCCCATTTGGAATAACCTGAAAAAATATGCTGTGGTCTACCGGTCGATAGAAGGTATCAATGCTGCCGTTGTTGGAATCATGCTGGCTTCTACCTTATATATCATGAAAGATATTTCCCTGGTTGACGCCAGGTTGGTAAGTTTTATGAATCTGGTGATTATCATCATCACCTTTTTATTGCTTCAGTTCACTAAAATTGCTTCCCCCATCATTGTGGTTGCCTGCCTGTTACTGGGTTATTTTTTTTGATTCTTCCTGAAAAAACTGTTCGCCTGTATTTCTTCTTCCACGTTAGGAGGAACCAGGTAGCGAATAGATTTCCCAGCTTTCACTAACTCACGTATATGGCTGGCCGAAATTTCAAGAAGAGGCGCATTCATAACCATCATTCGTGGGCCAAGCTGTGAATCTATAGGAAATCCTGGCCTTAGATAAATGAACAAAGTGTGTTCGCGAATGATGACTTCTGCATTTTTCCATTTTGACAGGTTTTGAAAACTATCACTTCCCATGATCATGGAAAACTGATGTGCTGGGTATTTTTCTTTGAGGTAAGCAAGCGTATGAACGGTGTACGAAGGCCTGGGTAGGGAAAATTCAATATCACTGGCTCTTAATCGGTCATCATTTTCTGTTGCTTTCT
>JANLYU010000293.1:0-12838 GCA_031365785.1 Flavisolibacter sp.
AAAAACGAACTATCCGAAAAGATCATTGAACTGTGTGAAAGAAATGGATGCAGAGAAAGCGCAAGAGTAAGGTTGTCGGTTTTTAGGGATGACCAATTGGGCGCTTCTTACCTTATCAACGCCTTTGCCCTTGCTGTTGAACCCGGTTTATGGCACAAAAAGGACCTTCATACTGATATTTATCCATTAGCCCGGAAATCAATGGATGTTTTTTCAAATCTTAAGTCTTCAAGCTATCAGACATATATCATGGCAGGCCTTTACGCGCAGCAAAATAACCTTGATGATGTCATATTATTGAATGCTGCCGGTAGGATTTGTGACAGTTCACGAGCTAACGTTTTCCTGATCAAGAATAATGAAGTTTTTACACCAGCTCTTTCGGAAGGATGCATCAATGGGGTAATGCGCCGGTTTTTCATAGAACAGTTCACTCAAACCGGGTTAGCTGTCCAGGAAACGGCCTTGTTGGAAATTGACCTCTGTCAGGCGGATGAAGTTTTTTTTACGAATGCCATTAGGGGTATTCAGTCGGTACTTACCTTCAAACAGTATCATTATTCTTACGAGCAATCCTTTTCTATTTTCAGAAAAACATTTACAACAATTCCTTTTTGAAAGTGTTACATTTTGATGTCAGCAGTTAATCTTTTTTGGTTTCGCAGAGACCTTCGTCTAGAGGACAATGCTGGGTTGTTTCACGCGCTGAAAGCCGGTATTCCTGTAGTTCCTATTTTTATCTTCGACCGCCTGATACTTGATGAAATCGAGGATAAAGAAGATCGGAGGGTTAGTTTTATTCATCAGTCGGTGGAAGAACTGCAATCCAAAATAATAAAAACGGGTGGGAGTATGGATGTACGCTATGGTTCACCCATTGACGTCTTTAAACAGCTCTGTTTAGAATTTGAAATCAATGCAGTATTTACCAACCACGACTATGAACCCTATGCTACCAGCAGGGATGAACAGGTGCGACAATTGCTGGCTACTTACCAAATAAAATTTGAAACTTTCAAAGATCAGGTGGTGTTCGAAAAAAATGAAATTGTTAAAGAGGATGATGTGCCTTATTCTGTTTTTACCCCTTACTCCAAAAAATGGATTTCACAACTGGATGAAAAAAAATTATTACCCTTCAACACTGCAACTTTTTTTAAAAATTTCAAAAATTGGCCTGGTAAAAATATTCCTTCACTTAAAGAGATGGGTTTCAAAAATTCCCCAAATCAATATGGACGTTTTGATGTGGATGAGGGTATAATTTCCAACTATCAGCAAACAAGAAATATTCCTGGAATTCCGGGCACCTCAAGGCAGGGCGTTCACTTGAGGTTTGGGACCATCAGCATTAGACAACTTGTTGCCAAATCGCTTGAACTGAATAGGGTATATGTCAATGAACTTATCTGGCGGGAGTTTTTTATGCAATTATTGTGGCAGCAGCCACGCCTGGTAACGGAATCGTGCAAAAGGGAATTTGACCATATCCAATGGAGGAACCATGAGGACGAATATGAAAGGTGGTGCACGGGGACAACAGGGTACCCCATTGTGGATGCGGGTATGCGTGAGTTAAATGAAACAGGTTTTATGCACAACAGGGTCCGTATGATCACGGCGAGTTTTCTGGTGAAGCATTTGCTCATAGACTGGCGTTGGGGAGAAAGCTATTTCTCCAATAAATTAATGGATTATGAGCTGGCTTCTAATAATGGAAACTGGCAATGGGTAGCAGGTTGCGGTTGTGATGCAGCGCCTTATTTTAGAATATTTAGTCCTTCCTTGCAGGCCCAAAAATTCGATTCAAAACTTTTATACATCAACAAATGGGTGCCGGAATTGAATTCTTTTTCTTACCCTAAACCAATGGTTGATCATGACCAGGCAAGACAACGGTGTTTGATGGTATACAAGGCTGGGATTGACAGTGTAAAAAACGGATGATTACATGGTGTACTTGCCAGATTACATTAATTGATACAGCCATTTGGAGGAAAATAATTGTTTTAATTATATCCCTGTAAGTTGTGTATTCATGTTGTTATACACCACCTTCAATTGCTGAATCGCTTTCTTGCCTGTGGCACCCAGATCAACGGAAAATTGGTTCACATACAATTCTATATGCTGACGCATGACGTGTTCATCCATCGATTGTGCATGTTGTCTCGTATAAGGAGAAATAGTAGGATAACCTGAAAAAGCGAATTGAACACTTTTACGGATCAAATCACTGATTTTTTGCCTGATATCAGGAGAAATATTTTTTTTAGCAGCAATACAGGCAAGCGGTATCGGGGACCCCTGTCTTTCTTCCCATATTTCTCCAAGATCACAGATTCGGACTAGCCCCTTTTGCTGATAGGTGAATCTATTTTCGTGAATGATCACACCCAAATCAAATTTTTCCATGAGCACTGCATCTTCGATTGCTGAAAATAAAACCGGCACTTTATTCTTAGCCATTGGGAAAGCAAAACTCATTAAAAAATTAGCGGTCGTATTTTTTCCAGGAATAGCAATACTGCAGTGTTCTAAGTCTGGTATATGAACCATTGTTTTGGCCACCAAAAGCGGCCCTACACCTTTTCCAAGGGCGGCTCCTGCAGTCAACATTTCATAGTTTGCCTCATTTTCAAAAAAGGCTGGAAAACTGAGTTTAGAAATATCCAGTTTGCCTTCGGCGGCCCATTGATTGAGGGTTTGAATGTCTTCCAGCACTACATCAAATTCAATATCTTCCGTGTCGATCTTTCCATTTACGATAGCATCGAAAACGAAAGTATCATTGGGACAGGGTGAAAATCCTAGTGTGAATTTCATGGATAGAATAGTTTTGATAAGATCCTTTGCAATTCTAGGTTCAGGGTGTTGATGGCTATATCTAACACCCATCGTTTTTTATCTCTTTCCCCAGCGAAATTGGATAAGGAGCGGATCTGTAAAAACGGGATATTCTCCATCAGCGCTACAAAATGAAGAGCGGCTCCTTCCATAGATTCAATCTTTGCTCCTAAAGTATTGAAATAGTAGTTGATTCTTTCTTTTCTGGTACTGATTTCATTGACGGTTATACTATCAACAATTGTCAAGCCTGATTGTTTTAATAACCCCAGGTGATTAGCCAATTTTCCATGGACCCAGGGAAATTGATCTTTATCCAGATAGCCCAAATCAAAAAGCGATTTAAATGTTCCATTTTCTTCCACGCCTAAATCGCCCATGATTTCATTCTCTACCAGAACAATTTTGGTAAGCGGCAGGTTAGGGTCAAGGCATCCGGCTACTCCTGCCTGGAGTATAAAATCGGGCCTTCTCAGATGAATGCTTTTTGTTAAAGCATACGTGGTGGCGGTAACCCCCACCCCGGTAATCAGAATTTCAACATCCTTGTTTTCGCCTCCCAACCATTCCATTACAGGGCTGATCTCGAATTTAGTAGCAGCGCAGAGAAGTATATGCATCTGTAAAATTAAGATGTGTTATTGAAGTGAACCTAGTTGTTGGTGAAGTGTTCCCTATTTGCAGGGTTCTTACGCTTACTTTGTACATTGCTGCCTGAAAATGGGTTATGAATAAAAAAATAGCTGTCATCCGGCGTGAACATTTTAATGCTGCACATCGTTTATACAGAGAAGAATGGTCTGATGAAAAAAACAGGACCACATTCGGAAAATGTAGTTTGCCCCATTTTCATGGTCATAACTATGAACTGGAAATAAAAGTGGTGGGCGATATCGATCCAATTACAGGTTTTGTAATGGACCTGAAAAAACTTTCGGATTTGGTTAATGAAAAAGTGTTAGAAAGATTTGATCATAAAAACTTAAATATTGATACGGAAGAATTCAAGAACTTAAATCCTACCGCTGAAAATATAGCAGTTGTAATTTATGACCTGCTTAGGCCACATATAGAGCCTGCTTTTGAACTTTTTATACGCTTATTTGAAACCCCAAGAAATTTTGTGGAATATCCGGTGCAGTAAGGAATTGCATGATGTTATCAATGTGATATGGGGTAAGATTTGCACAACCCTATGGGCTGATTCAGCTTTCATTAACCAATGATTTCTGTCAGCTAAAATAAGTACGAAGGATATAATTTCTGCTGCATAAACATTAAAAATAGAGGCATGGCATATCACAAAAAAGAAGGTTTTGATGAAAAAACTACGGAAGCGTTGATGATGAACTATAGGAACATCATTGGTTTATTGGAGGAACAGCCCGATCGCGAAGGGCTAGTAAAAACTCCTGAACGGATGGCCAAAGCCATGCAATTTATAACACAGGGTTACCAGCAGGATGCCAAAGCAATCCTGGATTCAGCCAAATTTAGTGAGGAAATAAGCGAAATGGTGATCGTCAAGGATATTGAATTGTATTCTATGTGCGAACACCACCTTCTTCCATTTTTTGGCAAGGCACATATTGCCTATATCCCAAATGGTCACATCACAGGATTAAGTAAGCTGGCCAGGGTAGTGGATGTGTATGCTAGAAGGCTGCAGGTTCAGGAACGACTGACGACACAGGTATTGAGGGCCATAAAGGAAAGCCTCAATCCCCTCGGTGTTGCCGTAGTTATTGAGGCCAAGCATTTATGTATGATGATGCGCGGCGTTCAAAAGCAAAATTCTGTCACTACCACGTCAGCTTTTGATGGTGAATTTCTAAACAACCATGTTACCAGGAATGAATTTTTAAAATTGATCGCCGCTGATTTGGATTAATGGGTTTTGATTTTATAACTTCCCATTGAAATATGAACACCTCCTTACCGTTCAAAAATATAAACCAAAAGGAATGAAGCATGCTTATGTATTTCCCGGGCAGGGAGCGCAATTCAAGGGAATGGGGAAAGAACATTATGAAAACAGTTCTTTTGCAAAAAGAATTTATGAACAGGCTAACGACCTCCTGGGTTTCCGGATTTCTGATGTGATGTTTCACGGCAGTGAAGAAGAATTGAAGCAAACCAATATTACTCAGCCAGCAATTTTTCTTCATTCTATTATTGCCTTCAAAGGAATTGGAAATGCGAAGCCTGATATGGTGGCGGGACATTCGCTAGGTGAATTTTCAGCATTAGTAGCAAATGGTACTTTAAGTTTTGAAAGCGGACTTGAACTGGTCAGCCTTCGTGCGGCTGCCATGCAAAAAGCCTGCGACAGTACGCCTTCCATCATGGCGGCCGTAATTGGTCTTCCCGATGAAAAAGTAGAAACGATCTGTAGTGAGGTGCAGAGATCCACCAAGGAAATTGTGGTTCCTGCCAATTACAACTGCCCCGGTCAGCTCGTGATTTCAGGTAGTGTCAGGGGTGTGGAAACAGCCTGTGAACATCTGAAAAATGCAGGTGCCAAGAGAGCGATCATCCTTCCGGTTGGTGGCGCATTTCATTCTCTTTTTATGGAACCTGCCCGCCAGGAACTCCAGAAGGCCATTGAAACGACAGACTTTCATTCACCCTCCTGTCCGGTGTATCAGAATATTGCAGCAAAGGGAGTCATTGATAAAAATGAGATCAAGCTAAACCTTATAGATCAGCTTACAGGGGCTGTTAAATGGACCCAATGCGTGGAAGCGATGCTTTACGATGGCGCTACAATTTTCACTGAATGCGGGCCGGGTAAGGTTTTACAGGGATTGATACTCAAAATTAGCCGGGAAGTATCTGCTTCTTCTGTAAGTTAAACTTGTTTATTTATCCATGATTTTAATCGAACTCATGCTTAGTAGTGTCAACAACAACTACTTTTTTTTAGGTGTTATGCACTTTATTGTATGACCCATAAGTTGACTTGTTCGATGGATCAATTTTTAATTATATTTAATAAACATTTTTCACCTAAATCATAAGTATGAAAAAATTTTTAGGACTCTTCATCGCCTTATCAATTTTGACTTCTTCATTTGCATCTGGTAACGCATCTCTTTTACCATCCAGCAAACCTGCAAAAATAAATGCTGCCAATGTTTTCATTCCCATTGGAAAGGACCGCAAGGTATCCTTACTGGATTTATCGCACATGAGGGTAAAAGATTTTGAATCTATCACCGGCCGAAAACTAAGTTTTTCTGAAAAAGTAAAATTTACTCTAGGACAAAAACAATTAGCAAAAAGTATCAATAACGACGGAACGATTAACAACAAAAAACTGGCATCCCTCAATCCGGCACAAAGGGCTACTGAAAAAAGTCACCGATATTTAAGAATATGGCTGGTATTGCTGGTTATTTCTATAGCATTTTCTATTCTTAGTATTGTTTCATCTTTCTTTTGGGTCATCGGCGCTCTGGCAGGTTTAGGAGCTGTGGTATTTTTTGTATTGTGGCTGATTGAACTTTCTAAGTCTTAAGATCGAATTTATCTTCAGGCAAATAATACCATTTATTCAGTTGTGAATACCCGCGAGTAGCGGGTATTCTTATACATTGATAGCACAGTTGACCCATCCGGCGTCAAAAGTCGTTGGGTATTTTTTATAAAAATGAATAGCAGGTTCATTCCAGTCCAGTACTTGCCAGGAAATGCCCTGAAGCTGTTTTTTTTGAGCTTCCAGAATCAGTTGATCGAATAATAATTTACCAAGGCCCTTACCCCGCATTTCTTCTGTTACGATGAAATCTTCCAGGTACATTCTTTGTCCCTTCCAGGTACTGAACCTGATATAATATAAAGCGAATCCTTGCACCTTCCCATCCACTTCAGCAACAATAGCCCACCATACAGGCTTGCTTCCAAAACCACTTTTTTCAAAATGTGCTTCGGTGATGGTCACTTCTTCCGGCGCTTTTTCATAGATAGCCAGTTCCCTGACCAGTTCCATCATTCTTACGCAATCGCTTCTTACCGCTTTACGGATGTTGATTGTCATGCTTTATTTTTTCTTCTCTGCCCTGAACGTTCCATTGGGTTGAATCAAATTCACGGCATTCACCAGACCGTCAATGCCTTTCAAAAACTGCACGGAAAAACCGGATAACTTATTGACTGAAAACTGATCATTTCCTGTAGGAATCAACTCATATTCCGGCTGGTTGGGAACGAACATGGCAAGATGACCACTTTTCATATAAAACTTTATTTCCGTGCCAGCGATTTCAAAAACCCCGGCATATTTTTCGATTTCACTAGGGTGTAAAGATTTGGATGAAACTGTTTTTTTAAAGTTCAGTGCTATCGCTGGTGATTCAAATCCAATGGTATTCAAAGATTCAATATCGCCATTGATCCCCGTATTGAACTGTATCCTGAAATCATTATTATCTGATGGATCGAACCGGGCGTCGTTGAGCACGTAAGGCATGAAAATATCGTAGTGATAATGCTTGAGCCAGATGATCCGGTTGGGTGTTTGCGCAAGCAGTGAATCATGGCGCATGAAAATTTCGAATGTACCATAGCCTGGATGGCTGTACAGTCCTTCATAATCTTTTATCGGGTGCGAAAGACTTGTATTCAAAATCTGAGTGGATGATTTTACTTTTTGGGCAGCAGCAACAGTTTTTTTTAATTTTTCATATCCTCTTCGCTGATCACCATTCCAATCAAAGTAAGGAAAATGAAGCAGTTTGTCTGCAATGAGGTTGCGTACTATGGACGGCATAAAAGATCCGTCCTGGTTGGTTAATACAATGATCCCGATGCTGTCTGTTGGGAAAAAACAGGTGCTGGCAGAAAATCCATCTATATTCCCACCATGTTCTACCCGATAGTGACCTTTGTAAGAAGAAAGAAACCACCCTAACCCATAATTAGAAAAATAAATATCAGGTTTTTCATCGGAAGGAAATGCCGGACTAATAACTGTTTGGGAACTCATGGCTTCTTTCAGAAAATCTGCTGGAATTACTTCTTTACCATCAAATTTTCCTCCATTGATCCAGGTGGTCATCCAATTGGCCATGTCTATAACATTACTATTGATACTTCCTGCCGGACCAGCTGCATTAATTTCATAATAGGGCATGTGGTAAACAAGACTGTCCTTTTTTAATCCATAGCCAGAAGCAGCATCTTCATTCTTTCCCATATCAAGGATGGAGAATTCTGTACTTTTCATATGAAGAGGCATCAGGATCTTTTCCCTGATATTATCTTCCCATGATTTTCCAGTGGTTTTTTCAGCCAGTGCACCCAATGCTACAAACATGAAATTGTTGTACTGCCACATTCTTCTCAATGGAAAAGTGGGCTCAAGGAATTGAATACGCCTAAACATAGAATCCCTGCTGGAAGTAGGAAAAAGGTACCAGGAATAATCATGACGCGGAAGTCCTGTCCTGTGCGACATCATGTCGCGGAGCGTTACATTACTGGTCAGGTCCTGGCTATAAAAGTTAAGGTCAGGAAGGTATTCGTGAGCTGGTTTGTCAATATCCAGTTTTCCTTCTTTCTGTAAAATTCCTATGAGGGAAGTGGTAAAGGCTTTAGTGCAACTTCCAATTGCAAAAATGGTATTAGGGGTAACGTGTAATTTTTTATCCCTGTCACGAAATCCAAAGCCCCTGGCGTAAATGATCTTATTCTTTTCCACCACTGCAACAGCGAAACCAGGCGTATTCCAGGTGTTCATCGCACGTTCAAAAGCGGTATCTAAGAATACCAGTCTTTTATCAGAAACCGATTCGTTTTTTTGTCCTTTAGCAACCGCAAAGAAAAATAGGGAAGCACACAGCAACAGATATTTTATCCTTTGCATTTTATTAAATTAATTGTTCCTCTTGATACTGTTTCTTTTTTCAAACTTGTAAGGCCTGTTCCAGGTCAGCCTGAATATCCTGAATGTTCTCAATACCAACATTCATCCTGATCAATCCATCAGTAATGCCATATTTTTCTCTCATCTCTTTCGGTACACTATAGTGTGTCATGGAAGCCGGATGAGACAACAAGGTATCTACGGTTCCCAATGATACGGTTCGGACACACATCTTTAAACCATTCATAAAATTGATACCTGCCTGAAATCCTTTTTTTAATTCAAAACTCAACATGCCTCCGGGGTGTTTCATTTGTTTAAGAGCAACTTGATGGTCTGGATGAGAGATAAGCCCTGCATAATTCACCTTTGCTACCGATGGGTGCCGGTCAAGAAATTCTGCGACCACCTGCGCGTTGGTGCAATGACGTTCCATTCTTACTTCCAGTGTTTTGATTCCCTGAACCAACAAAAAAGCATCGAAAGGATTGGCGTTTCCTCCCAGCACGCGGTGCACCTTTGTCACCTTTTTATTCATGAAATCGATGTTTTTACCTAATAAAATGCCTCCGATAGCGGTGCCATGTCCATTCAAAAACTTGGTAGTGGAATGAACTATAAAGTCCACATCATATCGAAATGGCTGCTGCAGGAAAGGGGTAGCGAAAGTATTATCGCAGGCCACCAGTATATTATTTCTTTTTGCGATCGCCGACAGTTGTTCCAGGTCAACACACTGGATCGTTGGATTGGCAGGTGTTTCCAGGTACAGCATCCGGATACTTTTGTCATTTTTGATCAGCGTTTCTGCTATTTCCAGATTTCTGAGATCCGCGATCACCGGAAGAATGCCAAGTCCGGGTAAAACATTATGTAGGATGTCTTCCGTTCCACCGTACAAAGAGAAATGTGATAATACTTTGTCGCCGGTTTTCAAAGTAGAAAGGAAAAGTGTGGATATGGCTGCCATACCGGAAGCATGTAAAATGCCTTTTACTTCCTTCAGTCCTCCAAATGATTCCAGGGCGGCTATTTTTTCTTCTGCTTCAGTGACTGTAGGATTTCCCCACCTTGAATAAATATATCCCGGTTCTTCCCCGCTGAACCTCTTCATTCCCTGCTCTGCAGTATCATAAACAAATGTACTCGACGCATAGATGGGCACCTGGTGTGCATAACGGGGATCTTTTTCATGTCCTCCATGGATGGCGGTAGTGCCAAATCCGGAAGGTGTAAAACTTTTATCCATAAGATGAGATGATTGTAGTTAATTGTGTCTGTATCAAGATTCAAATGTATCAGAATTAATGATGGCTTCATGAAGGAGATTAAATTCAGCGTTTCATGAAAGAAATTTTAATGCAATTAGCCGCCTATAACATTTGGGCGAACCAATGCCTGTTGCTGACGCTCGAAGGACTCACTGAAGAAGAGCAAACCCGTAAATTGGCCAGCAGTTATTCCAGTTTGTTTGAAACGGTACTCCACCTCTGGGATGCTGAAAGTGTGTGGTGGCAACGGCTGAAATTGCAGGAGCGTATTTTGATTCCTAGTGAAAGTTTTAAGGGTAGTCTGAAAGAAGCTGCTTCCGCCCTCTTGCATCAAAACCAGCAATGGCAGGAATGGATTGGCACTACCCAGGAACACGCGTTGCAACATGTTTTTTCCTACCAGAATTCTAAAAAAGAACAATTCAAACAACCTGTATTTCAAATGTTGATCCATGTATTCAATCATGGATCTTACCACAGAGGACAGCTGGTTAGTCTATTACGGCAAGTGGGTGTCAATAAAATACAACCCACAGATTTCATTGTTTGGAGCAGGAAGAAAAAGCTGACGTATAGTTAAGAACAGATACGCTCATCTTCCTTCCAAATGATACGTTGCTGATTGCGCCAATGCCTTCTCTATTTATTCCTTTCAGTACGCCCATTTCACCAGCGTTGCACCCCATGTGAATCCTCCGCCAAAAGCTGCCAGAATAATATTATCACCTTTGTTCAGCTGATGTTTCCATTCCCAGAGGCAAAGCGGTATGGTAGCTGCTGTGGTATTACCGTAGCGCTGAATATTCAGCATTACCTTTTCATGGGAAAGACCCATGCGGTCTGCCGTGGCATCAATGATCCTTTTATTGGCCTGATGAGGTACGAGCCAGGCAATATCATCTCCAGTGAGCTGGTTTCTTTCCATAAGTTCTGCACTCACATCTGCCATGCCTTTTACCGCAAATTTAAAAACTGCCTGTCCTTCCTGGTAAACAAAATGTTCTTTGTTGGCGACTGTTTCCGCTGAAGCTGGCCTTACGGAACCACCGGCTTTCATATGAAGGTAATTTCTTCCACTGCCATCACTTTTCAAAATACTATCGAGTACTCCATTTCCATCGTGATTGGGTTCCAGCAAAACAGCCCCGGCTCCGTCACCAAAAATGATGCAGGTCAGACGGTCGCTGTAATCAACAATGGCGCTCATTTTATCTGCTCCAACCACCACCACTTTTTTATAACGCCGGCTTTCGATCAGTGCCGCACCGGTTGTCAGCGCATAAAGAAAACCAGAGCAGGCTGCTCCAAGGTCAAATCCCCATGCATTTTTAGCGCCTATTTTATCAGCAATGATGTTGGCAGTAGCTGGAAAAACCATGTCTGGCGTCACAGTGGCACAAATGATACATTCAATTTCTTCGGGTTTGATACCCCTTTTTTCACAAAGTTGTAAAATGGCCGGAACCGCGAGGTCAGAAGTTCCTTTTCCGGGTTCTTTTAAAATCCTACGTTCCTCTACACCTGTTCTTGTTCTGATCCATTCATCATTGGTTTCCACCATTTTTTCAAGGTCTGCATTGGTAAGTTTGGTTTCTGGAACGTATCCTCCCACCGCTGTAATGGCGGCGCTGATCTTCTGGTGTACCATGTCATTTATTTGTGGTGGACGAAGATAGGAATATTGAATATCGAACTTGTCTGCCGGTTAGCAGATAACGAATGTCGAATCAAAAGCCAATGAATAGGGCAGTCAGAATTTTACCATGCTAATCGATATTTCCCTCTTGATTTTCGATATTCCTTTAGCGTATATTCGCCCACATGATCTCATTTTTGAGGGGTAATTTTTTTAAAAAAACACCATCCTATGTCATCATTGACGTCAATGGGGTGGGATATGAGGTTCAGATTAGTCTGAATACCTATAACAAAATCCAGGATCTTTTGGAAGGTACCCTGGTTACACACCTGATTGTCCGTGAGGATGCTCACGTACTGTATGGCTTTTCAGATATCTCGGAGAAGGAAATGTTTCTTCAGCTCACTGCTATCTCTGGAATAGGGTCCAATACAGCCCGGGTGATGCTTTCTTACATGAAGCCGGATGAACTTTCCAGAGCCATTATCCAGGGTAATGTAAAGGTGCTGGAAAGTATCAAAGGAATTGGTAAAAAAACTGCAGAAAGAATTGTGGTGGAACTCAGAGATAAACTCTCCAGACAACCTGTCGATAACCTGTCAAATTATTCAACTGGTAAAGGCAATACTTTACAATCTGATGCGTTAAATGCATTGATCGCATTGGGAATCAACCGGCAAGCTGCTGATGGAGCGATCCAGAAAGTGCTGGACGCAGACCCGGGTGCTGGCCTTGAGCTTCTGATCAAGAAATCATTGCAGATCCTTTGAAATCCATTTTTACCATTGAATTGTAGAGAAAATCAGACTTGGCTTTAAAACTTACCTTGAAACTTTGTACGCTGTTTCTTTTCAGCGTATCATCCGCCTTATTTCTAACGGCTAATGCATCACCATTTCAAACCGGTCAGCGCCTGGATACGGTACCTGTTCAGGGGGCAGACAGTTCCAGGTTTCCCCTTACCGACAGACGGGGAGATGTGTATACTTTTCCCAATCGCAATTCTTTTGACCTGAAAGATTCTTCTTTTATCAGAAAAAAAATTGAATACGACCCGGTTACCAAGCAGTATTATATCACCGAGAAATCCGGTAACCAGTTGTATCGAACAACTGCTTCCTTTAGCCAGCAGGAATTCCTGAAATTACAGGGAAGAAAGGATGAATCAGATTATTTCCGACAAAGAGCCAATCTCTTAACCAACCTCAATAGAAG
>JANLYU010000342.1:0-4861 GCA_031365785.1 Flavisolibacter sp.
AATGGCTGTAGCAAAACAACCTGGGTTGGCAACATTTTGTGCTGAGCGGATAGCAGTTTTATTCAGTTCCGGCAGTCCATAAATAAAAGTGCGCTCACCCTTTTTGCAATTGGATTCAATTCTGAAATCCTGAGATAGATCGATGATTTTTACAGATCCGGGAATTTTATTGGAGGAAAGGAAATTGGTGCCTTCACCATGACCTACACACAGGAATAGAACATCCAGACCTTCATTTTGAAAAAGCAGATTTTCAGATGAAAAAACAAGATCGGTTTCTCCCTCGAGATCATGGTGAATTTCTCCAACAGCACGACCCGCATGGCTTCGGCTGTGAATAAAAGTAACAGCTATATCCGGGTGGTGAATGAGTAAACGTATCAGTTCACCACCCGTATAACCTGCTCCTCCAACAATACCTGCTTTTATTTTCATGGTATGATCCATTAGATGTCCATCAAAGGAACCCAATTCCAGCCACCACGACCTGAGGCCTGGTGGTTGTGGCAGTGTTATTCTGATTGGATACCGTCGTTGTTATTTTCCTGAATCTGGTGGTATATAGCCACCTGGTTGCCAAAAATTTTACTGAAACCCCTTACATCCTCACCACTCCATCCACTGTTCATTTCGCCATACTTTCCAAAACGACTATTCATCAGATCGGATTTTGATTCGATTCCTTTTACTTGAAAGCGACATGGATAAAGTTGTAAAAAAACCTGGCCTGTCACGTGTTGCTGCGTGGATTCAAAAAATGTTTCAATGTCGCGCATTACCGGGTCAAGGATCTGGCCTTCGTGTAACCAGTTGCCGTAAAAAAGGGCCAGCTGGTCTTTCCAGTTCAGTTGCCATTTGGTCAGCACATGTTTCTCAAGGGCATGGTGTGCTTTCAGGATGATCATGGGTGCTGCTGCTTCAAACCCTACACGGCCTTTGATACCAATGATAGTATCGCCTACATGAATATCCCTCCCGATTCCATAGGGGGCTGCCAGGGTTTGCAGGTATTGAATAGCGGAAACCGGATGGGTAAAAGAAACCTCGTTGACTTTTATTAAAGCGCCTTTTTCAAAACCAAGTTGTATTTCTTCACTACCTGTTTTTGTTATGGGTGTGGGCCAGGCATCATCTGGCAACAGTCCATTTGATGTGAGGGTTTCCTTTCCGCCTACACTGGTACCCCATAATCCTTTGTTGATGGAATACATCGACTTTTCGAAATTCATGGATACACCTTTCTTTTTCAGATAGCTGATCTCTTCTTCACGGCTTAACTGAAGATCACGAATGGGGGTAAGGATCTCCATGCCTGGAATCAGGATGTGAAAGATCATATCAAACCGAACCTGATCATTTCCCGCGCCTGTACTTCCATGTGCTACTGCATCCGCTTTGATCTGTTTGGCATGTGCGGCAATTTGCAGGGCCTGGCTCAAACGTTCGGCACTGACACTAAGCGGATATGTATTGTTTTTCAACACATTTCCATAGATCAGGTATTTGATGATGGTGTTGTAATAAGATTCGATAGCATTGAAGGAGGTATGTGTTTTTACGCCCAGCTGGTAAGCATGTGCTTCGATCTTTTTCAATTCACCTTCATCAAAGCCTCCAGTGTTCACAACAATGCTGTGTACCTCATAGCCTTTTTCATCGGTAAGGTATTTTACACAATACGAAGTGTCTAGCCCGCCGCTGAACCCAAGAACAACCTTGCTGCCCACACCGAGTACAGATTTGGACGTATTTTTTTTCTCAGCCATTGTTAGGATAAAAAATTAAAGATGAAGTAGGTTCAAAAAAAGCATCTTCAGCTTGCGGTTTACCGTCCGGTCTACTTTTTTAAATCGGTTGAGAAATTTGCTTTGCTTGATTTTTAGCAGCCTTTCGTAAACCAGACTTTTTCGATCAAAATGTTCTTTTGTTTCTGCAGGCTCATAATGGTCTTTAGGATCATAGAGCATGGCAGTACAAAGGCAATTTTTTCTTTCTTTGCTCATCAGAATGTCAAAGTTGACACAGCTTTTGCAACCTGCCCAGAATTTTTCATCCTGAGTAAGCTCTGAATAAGTTACTGGCTCATATCCCAGGTCACTATTTATTTTCATGACGGCAAGACCTGTGGTGAGTCCGAAAATTTTAGCTTCCGGATATTTTTCACGGCTCAATTGAAAGATGTGTTGTTTAATGGCTTTAGCCACACCGCTTTTTCTATATTCCGGCGAAACGATCAGGCCAGAGTTGGCAACGTATTCACCTTCCCATGTTTCTATATAACAGAAACCCACCCATTCTCCGGTGCTGGTTACTGCAATTACTGCCTTACCCTCGTCTATCTTCTGTGCCACATATTCCGGACTTCGCTTGGCTATACCGGTGCCCCTGGCCATGGCCGAGGACTCCATTTCATCAGTGATGATTTTAGCATAATCCTTATCCGCGGGAGTTGCTGCCCTGATAATAATATTTTGATTGTCCACTATGTAAGTGTTGATATGATCTGAAGGATAACCAATCCTGTACCAAAATTATCCGGTGAAGGTTCACTGATAGGGGCCCTGGTGAATGGCGTGTCCTATCAGACTCTTGGTCTGGACAGGTAACGGAACAGGTCGAAGCACACATCATATATCCGTGTGCTTGCCAGCTCATGGAAGACAAAATGCTTATTATGTGAGTTCGTGTTCATGAAGAAGAAGCAAATGTAAAAGGAATCTCTTATTAATCAAACATTCCCCTTTAAAAGCACCGTAAAATTATTTATTCCGTAACATTCTCTTCGTTAAAATTTGTTGGCAACCGGTTTTGAAAATAAAACAACAGGACGGGTACCCCCGGTATTCCCGGGCTTGAATTAAAATCAGCTTGTCGGAATCAGGTTGGTATATGGTACTGTATGATTATTTGGATAAGATGGAATGATATATTGGAAGTGGTATCAGTTATGAAAGGATTAGTGTAGTGATGGCTAATACGATTCCCCGCCTGCGCGACGCAGTCGTGCAGGGAACCTTATTAAAGAAATAAATAAATTAGTAGGAAGTTGAGCTATAAGGATTCCCCGCCTGCGCGACGCAGTCGGGCAGGGAACCTCATTAAAGAAATAAATAAATTAGTAGGAAGTTGAGCTATAAGGATTCGAACCTTAACTGACTGAACCAAAATCAGTAGTGCTACCATTACACCATAGCTCAAAAGGAGGGTGCAAAAATAAAGGCATGGCGAAGATGTACCAAATATTTTAGGCGCAGACTTTTGCGCCACTTTCCTGCTGGTCAGATTCATGCATGATCAGAGGTGATGACGTTCCCCATCTATCCACTATATTTATACAAACCTTCCCCATGCACTTTAACCGCAGATCTTTTTTGCACCAAGCCGGGATCGTTTCCGCTGCTTCCCTATTGACTTCTATCACCAGTCCGGCGTGGAGCAGAAATCTTGATAAAGCCATGAGAAAATCGGCTCATATTCCTCCAGACCAACTGGCCACTGATGAGGAATTCTGGTACTATATACAACAGGCCTTTACAGTTTCTCCTGCATTGATCAATCTGAATAACGGAGGAGTGTCGCCTGCACCGAAAACCGTTCAGGATGCCATGAAGCGTTATTATGATTACAGCAATGAAGCACCCAGTTATTATATGTGGCGGATTCTGGATCAGGGTAGAGAAACTTTGAGAAAGAATTTGGCCAAGCTGGCAGGATGCCACGAAGAAGAAATCGCGATCAACCGTAATTCTTCCGAAGGCCTGGAAACAATCATATTCGGAATGAAACTAGAGCGCGGAGACGAAGTGGTGGTAGCCAAACAGGATTATCCAAATGTAGTGAATGCCTGGAAGCAACGGGAGGTAAGGGATGGAATACAGATTAATTGGGTGAATTTGGAGTTGCCGTCAGAAGATGAAAATTATTTGGTTCAGCAATATGTAAACGCATTTACGCCCCGGACAAAAGCAGTGAATGTGACTCATATCATTAACTGGAATGGCCAGGTGCTTCCAGTCAGAAAAATCGCCGACGCGGCCCACCAGAGGGGAATTGAAGTGCTGGTAGATGGGGCGCACAGTTTTGCACATATTGATTTTAACCTGCCAGACCTTCATGCAGACTATTTTGCCACCAGCCTGCATAAGTGGTTATATGCACCCATAGGAAGTGGTATGTTGTATGTTAGAAAAGAAAAAATAAAACAGATTTTTCCACTGTTGGCCAGTGATGATCCCTTCAAAGATGATATCCGGAAATTTGAACATCTTGGAACAAGACCTTTTTTTATTGAACAGGCTATTGGAAAAGCTTTAGAATTTCATGAAATGATTGGCAGCGAAAGGAAAGAAAAGCGGTTGCATTATTTGAAAAATTACTGGATGGAAAAAGTAAAAGAGATGCCTGGCGTACAACTCAGTACATCGCTGCATCCGAAATGGGGATGTGCAATCGGCTTGGTTTCTGTAATTGGTAAAAAACCTGCTGAGCTGGATGCTTATCTTTTTAACAATCATAAAATCCATACTACATCGATTGAATGGGAAAATATCAAAGGAGTTCGCATTACCCCAAATGTTTACACTACCACAAAAAATCTAGATAATCTAATAGAAGGAATAACAAATTTTGCAAGGATTTAGTACCTGGTCCCAATGGCAGAAATCTTAAAACGCAGGATCAGCTTAGTTCAGGCCACTGCTATCAATATGATTGATATGGTAGGGATTGGCCCTTTTGTGGTAATCCCGGTGGTCATTGGATATTTTAATTCTCCCCTTTTTTTATGGGCGTGGATACTGGGCGCAATGATCGCATTTTTTGATGGCATGATATGGAGTGAACTGGGTGCCGCTTATCCATT
>JANLYU010000354.1:0-11472 GCA_031365785.1 Flavisolibacter sp.
GCATAGGTTTGGGTGGCCGCTTCGATTTTTACATTTTCCTTGGCTTCTATGGCCTGGTGCAATCCATCGCTGTACCGGCGGCCGTCTAGAATACGCCCTGTTTGTTCGTCAACAATCTTCACCTGCCCATCCATCACTACGTATTCTACATCCTTGTCGAACAAAGTGTAAGATTTCAACAACTGTTGCACTGAATGAATGCGGTCTGCTTTCTGGGAATAATCATTCAATACGGATTCTTTCTGATGCATTTTATCCTCCGGAGAGGCATCACTCAATTCAATATCATTTAGCCCAACGCTAATATCCGGAATGATAAAAAAATCTGGGTCTTCACCCGCCCTTGTGATCATGGTGATGCCCTTGTCTGTGAGGTCAACAGACTTATTTTTTTCATCGATCTGGAACAATAGCTCTTCGTCCACTATAGGCATATGACGTTGCTGGTCTGCCAGATAATAATTTTCTGTTTTTTGTAATTTTACCCTGATGCCCGGTTCACTCAGGAACTTAATCAGCGGCCCGTATTTTGGTAAACCCCTGAAAGCCCTGAACAACAACAAGCCACCGCCCTTAGGGTCGTCATCACCTTCTAAAAATTTCCTCTTGGCTTCATTTAAAAAGCCTCTTACCAGTTTTTCCTGTGCTTCTACAAGATTCTGAACGCGTGGTTTTAAAATATGATATTGCTGGTCATCCCCTTTGGGCACAGGTCCTGAAATGATCAGAGGTGTCCTGGCGTCATCAATCAATACACTGTCCACTTCATCCACCATGGCATAATGGTGCTTTCTTTGTACCATTTCATCAGGTGAGTGTACCATATTATCACGGAGATAATCAAATCCGAATTCGTTATTGGTACCATAGATGATATCAGCCATGTAAGCTCGACGACGTTCTTCGCTGTTGGGCTGGTGTTTATCTATACAATCCACGGTGAGTCCTAACCACTCAAACAAGGGACCGTTCCATTCGCTGTCCCTTCTTGCGAGGTAATCATTTACGGTTACAATGTGAACTCCCTCGCCAGCCAGTGCATTGAGGTAAGCTGGAAGAGTCGATACCAGGGTTTTACCTTCGCCGGTAGCCATCTCTGCAATTTTTCCGGAATGCAGCACCGATCCGCCGATGAGCTGCACATCATAGTGTACCATGTTCCAGGTAACTTGTCCGCCGCCAGCCGTCCATGTATTTTTAAAAATGGAGTTATTACCCACAATGCTGACATAGTCTTTTTCAACGCTAAAATTCCTGTCCAGTTCAGTAGCTGTTGCTTCCAGTTCTGCATTTTCCTTGAAGCGCCGGGCAGTTTCTTTGACCACGGCAAAAGCTTCAGGAAGCAAGGTTTTCAGGATTTCTTCAATCTTGGTGTCCCTGTCTTTTTTCAGCTGATCCACTTCCTGGTAAATGGTATCCTTGCCCACCAGGTCGTCGAAAGAAAGGTCTTCCGCTTTTTTATTCGTATCCTCTATTTGTGCATCTATTTCTTTAAGGTGTTCTTTGATGCGTTGCCGGAATTCAGTTGTTTTATTCCTTAACTGATCATTCGTGAGATTGCTGAATGAATCAAAATGTTGATTGATGGTAGATACCAGAGGAAGGATAGACTTAACGTCCTTTTCAGACTTACTGCCTCCAAATATTTTTGAAATGAAACCGATCATAAAAATGTTGAGTATTTCTTATCGAATTTGATTACTGTCCGCGGGCGGACTGGAATGTCAAAAAAGATGCTAACGTGGTGTAGAAGCCAATTTGACAGAGCGGCAAAGATAAATTAAAATGACTTGTCCATTTTTGTGCGTTTCAAGCTTAACAAACCGGAAGGATTTGACAGGTTTCACTTACTTTGGCTTCAGGAATATGGTGCAGCTCATGAAGAAGAATGGATGGATAATAATATATGCGGGATGGATGCTCACCGGATGCCAACACGGTGACCCTGGAAAAGTAAAGCAGGACGAGCTGTATTTTGATTACAGGATAATGGCAGCAGAAGATAAGCCTGTGTCCTGTATGTTTCAATATAAGAAAGGCGGTGAGGAGGGAGAAGCTGTGGCCATTGAACCGCCCGGAAAAGTGGAATTGGATGGCGAGTTGCTCCATGCTGACAGCGCAGGGTTCAGTGGCGTATTTTATGAAAAATATTTTCCATCGTACCAATTCAGGGGCAGTCACACCATAAGTATGACAAATCCTGCCAGGAAAATTTTCAGGGAAACTTTCCAACTACAGGATTTTGGTATCGAAGAATTGCCAGATCAGGTGATCAGGCAACCCTTCCTGCTTCAGTTTAAGAATTTCCCAAATACAAAAACAAGAGTGAGGCTCCAACTGATTGATACGGCGTTTTATAATAACGATGTGATCGAAGTGCTACAAGTGGTTGATGGTACCTTCATGGTCACTGAAAAAATGCTTCGTCAGCTTAAAAGCGGTCCTGTAAGTATGGAAATATCGAGGGAAGAGGAAAGGCCTTTGCAGCAAAATTCAGCGCGCGGTAAAATTAATATTACGTATTCTTTAAAGCGCGATTTTCAACTGGTGGACAAATAAAGATACTCTGTATAAAAGCAAGCATGGTCAGATGCCCGGCCGATGGCTGCAACCCGGAGTTACCTTATAGATTCATTTCAAAATGGTGGGCAGTAATCCGGAAATCCGCATGTAGATATAATCGGTGCGCTTCATGGCGGTTGTATCCGGAGTCCAGATGAATGCTTTTCAATTCTTCTTTTTTGGATTCCCTGATCACAT
The DNA here is from genome assembly GCA_031365785.1 of Flavisolibacter sp. GTDB lineage: Bacteria > Bacteroidota > Bacteroidia > Chitinophagales > Chitinophagaceae > Flavisolibacter. The sequence continues at coordinate 2,761 of JANLYU010000354.1, forward strand.
GCTCGAGTAAGGTTTTACCATGCCCCTTTCCTCTGGCTTCAGGTAATGTACACAAGTCATCGATATAAATACTCCTGCCCCTGTGGAGCATTGTGGTTTTGCGATATCCACAAAATGAAACTACTTTTCCCTGGTCTTTTATATAGATCATCTTATATCCTTCATCCAGCATATACAAAAGAAGTGTCAGATACTGTTCCTTTTCGAGATGTGGCCTCAATTCATGAACTACTTCCCAGCAACTTAAAAAATCTTCCTTTGATATGGCCTCTTTGATTTCCATTTCATAAAATTAAAGCCATTTACAGCACCTTGGTATCAGGTATTTCAACATCCTTCCCGTATTTTTGCGACCGGTTTTCAGTTCCCAAAAACGGGTCGCCTGATACCTGGAAAACTCAAAAGGGAACCACAAAATATTAAAATATTTACATGGCAGGGCAGTTAAAAGAGGTTAGAAACAGGATTAAATCAGTTCAAAGCACGCAACAGATCACCAAGGCCATGAAGATGGTTAGTGCGGCTAAATTAAGGCGGGCACAGGACGCGATTGTGCAGATGCGTCCATATGCGAAGAAACTTCAAGAAATGCTGAGTAACATTGTTAGCAACACTGATATGGATAGCAGTAACAGCTTTGCTATAGAAAGGCCCGTAGAACGTGTGTTAATGATCGTGATTACTTCCGACAGGGGACTTGCGGGGGCTTATAATGCTAATATCATTAAGCTGGCCAAACAAACCATCCAAGAAAAATACAGCACTCAGTTCTCTAAAGGGAATATAACGATCTGGAATATTGGTAAAAAGGGATATGAACACTTTACAAAGAATAATTATAAAACTTCTGAAGCTTACAAGGATGTTTTCCTGAACCTGACCTTTGGGCAGGTACAACAGGCGGCCCAGGCGGCTGTAAAGGCTTTCCGTGATAAAGAATTTGATGCAGTGGAAGTGGTTTACAGTGAATTTAAAAATGCCGCCACCCAGCGGTTCACAGTGGAACAATTTCTTCCGATCGCAAAAGTAAAAAAAGCAAACAACCAGGTAAAGGCGGACTTTATTTTTGATCCGAATATAGAAGAACTGATTGCCGAGTTGATGCCTAAAATTCTGAATACACAACTTTTTAAGGCTGTTTTGGATGCCAATGCATCTGAACACGGCGCCCGTATGACCGCAATGGATAAAGCCAGTGAAAACGCCAACGAATTATTAAGGAGTCTCAAGATCTCTTATAATCGTGCCCGCCAGGCAGCCATTACTACAGAGCTGACAGAAATTGTCAGCGGAGCTGCCGCTTTACAAGGATAGTTGGGTATGACTTTAAAAGTCATCAGATAAATGGTACATTCATGCTCATCATCAAGCAACCCACCCATGGAGATTTTTAATTTAATACCTCATATTGAAGCGCTGGTTTTTGCCAGCGACAGGCCGTTGGGTTCAATGGAAATTACTGACCTCCTGAACCAGGCATTTGGTTTTATGGAAGACAAAATAGTGGTGGAACAGGTGGATGCGGCCATTGAAGGCATGGTGGAGAAATACCAGACAGAGTTTTATCCTTTTGAAGTAAGGCTAAGCGGAGGCGGATGGCAGTTCCTAACCAAAAAAGAATTTCATAAAACAGTGGCCCAACTCAATGGCGAAAAATTCCTGAAACGTTTGTCTCCCGCGGCGTTGGAAACCCTGGCCATAGTTGCGTATAAGCAACCCGTAACGAAAGGTGAGATTGAATCCATCCGTGGAGTGAGCAGTGATTATGCCGTGCAAAAACTTTTGGAAAAAGAATTGGTGATCATTACAGGCCGTAATGAAAAGCTGCCCGGTCATCCCCTGGTGTATGCCACCTCCAAGAACTTTATGGATTATTTTGGAATCAATTCTGCCGAAGACCTTCCTAAAATAAGAGAGGTGTTGTCAGCTCAAATGGTGTTGCCTACTGAGGTTCATGCGCGGGAAGTGGAGCAGAGCGAACTGCTTGCTGTAAGTGATGGGGGAGAATTGATAGGCGCATCACCAATGGCAATAACTGAAACGGATGCTGGTATTGAAAAAGAAGCCGGCAACGATCAAACTATCGGGACTTCACCCTACAGGCAGGAAGAACATCCCAAAATTTCGGGAGAGATCACACCTGTTTCCTATAGCCGTCATGAGGGTTCGGAAGAAAATAACCAGGAAAGTGAAAATGGTGAACAGCTGGAAGATGATACGCGAAATGCAGAAAATCATGCACCCTAACAGTTCCATTCAATTTCATGGCATGCTGTTATTATCTTCGCAGCCATGTCACAAAGCCTATCCAACCCACAATTAATTGAAATTGCAGACAGGTTTGGAACACCGTTGTATGTATATCATTCAGAAAAAATCACTGCACAATACAACCAGCTGGAAAAAGCATTTTCTAAGTGCAGGGCTCGTTTTTTTTACGCATGTAAGGCATTATCCAATATCAATGTATTAAGATACATCCAGGGGCTGGGTGCGGGACTGGATTGCGTAAGCATTTATGAAGTACAGCTGGGATTGATGGCTGGATTTACGCCTGACAAAATTCTGTTCACTCCTAACTGCGTTGATTTTTCAGAGATTGAAGAAGGAAAAAATCTGGGCGTCAACATCAACATCGATAACATCTCCATCCTGGAGCAGTTTGGCAACAAATTCGGGGGGACTTACCCGATCTGCATCCGTTTTAATCCCCATATTATGGGTGGCGGGCATTATAAAATGTCAACCGGGCATATCGATAGCAAGTTTGGGATCAGTGTACATCAGATGCGGCATATAGAAAGGATCGTCCAAACCACTGGCCTGCAGGTGAAAGGCATACACATGCATACCGGAAGTGACATCAAGGATGTTAGCGTATTCCTTACGGGGCTGGAAATAATGTTTGAAATGGCGGAGCATTTTCCGGACATTACCTATGTTGATTTGGGCAGTGGTTTCAAAGTGCCTTATCATGAAGAAGATGTCAGCACCGATGTTTTTTCTCTTGGAGAAAAAGTGGCTGAATCATTCAACAGGTATAAAAAGGAAAAAGGAAAAGACCTTGAGGTTTGGTTTGAGCCTGGAAAATATATGGTCAGTGAAGCAGGTTATTTTATTGTCAAATGCAACGTGATCAAACAAACCACGGCAACGGTTTTCGCAGGAGTCAACAGCGGGTTCAATCATTTGATCCGACCTATGTTTTATGAATCCTTTCACCGGATTGAAAACATCAGCAATCCTTCCGGCAATCCCCGGATCTATACCGTGGTGGGTAATATTTGTGAGACTGACACCTTTGCCTGGGACAGAAAATTAAGTGAAGTGCGGGAAGGCGATTATCTTGTTTTTTATAATGCCGGAGCATATGGATTTGAAATGTCTTCTAATTTCAATTCAAGACTTAAACCAGCTGAAATATTTGTAAAGGGTGGGACACCGATTCTAATCCGGAAAAGAGATCAATTTGAGGATCTGTTGAAAAACCAGGTGGAGTTACCTTAGGAATAAGGAAGCTGTCCATCGGCACCCATTAACGAATAACACTATCAAATTCAAAATCTGGAATTCAATGGGCACGTGTAAACTGCTTTCGATATTCGTTATTCTAATTGATTAATAATTGATTTTCCTACGATGTTTTCACTTTTATGGTAGTAGTAGTGGTTCCTGTTGTGGGTACCGTCATTCCCTGCCCTTCGATCGTACCTTTTGATTCAACAGTTGCAGTTTTTTGTTTCAGCAAACCGGTTTTCTTATCCAGGGTGATTTGTCCACTGGTTTTATCCTCAGACTTGAACGTGGCGTCAGTTCCCATAATTTGTTGTGTAGTATTCACATTCACTTCCTCTGTATAATCCAGCAGAAGGTCATTGGCTGTAATGGAGTTGACCTTGTAGTAAGTTTTTCTGTTAATGCCATTGATGTTACTACTGTCTGTCCATTTATCTCCCTGTCCAACTTCCACGGCAGGTAAAATGTTGAAAATGCTTCTGTCACCTTGTTTCGGAAGACCTAAGTTCAAGCCCAGTTGCGAGGAAACAATACCTGCAAGCGGATCCTGTTCGTCAGCCTTTTTTCCATTTGGATTATCATCATCGGCTTTTACAGAAACAATTTTACCATATTGATCCACCGACATGGTGTATTTGTTTTTGAGGCTTTTTTCAAGAATTTTTCCAAGCTCACCTTTACGGTCACCCTCTTTTTCAGAATCAAATTCCTGAGAGCCGCCCATTCCATTGGCCGAGAAGACCAGGCGTTTTACTTTGTATTCAATTACCGCTCCGGTGTTATTGACATCCTCTACATCGTAGATTTCTGTCATGGTGGAAGTAACGGTAGATTCCATAGACTGCCCCATCATTTCAGAAGTGCTGCTTTTTTTTGTTTCTGTAGAAATCTCCAATTTCTGGCCTTTTTGAAAACCAATTTTGTTATTTATTTTTTGAGCAAAACCAGTAAGAGTACAAAAGAAAGAGACCAGGAGAAATATTTTTTTCATGATTTTGATTTAGCGTTCCAAATTTGACGAAAATTATTCACATAAGGATGCATCCCTGAAAGATGATGGTGAAATTAACAGAAAGAGAAGATGGGTCGAACGCCAGGATGACTTTAATCAAATACCTTTAAAGATGGATCTTGCGTTGACAGAAGAGGATAAGAACCAAAAAGATTTTTTTAACAGGATCCGGCAGCCTCTTAAATTCAGGCTGTTTCTTTTAAAAAATCTACCTGCTGCGCTTTTTTCCGGCGTAAGTCTGGTTGCAGCCAGTCCTGAAAGGTCCATCATATCTGTCCCATACCGGTGGTTCACCAGAAATCCATTCAGGTCTACTTATTTTGCCTGTCTTTCTATGGCCGCAGAAATGAGTACGGGCATCCTGGCCATGTCCTGCGTATACCGGCTGCAGCCCGCCATGTCTCTTCTGGTCATTGGAATGGAAGGTAATTTTTATAAAAAGGCTACAGGTATCACAAGTTTTATTTGTGAAGAGGGAAATCAGGTACGACAAGTGGTGAAGGAAGCTGCGAAGTCAGGCATGCCACAAACTATAAAAATCCGTTCACTCGGCGTGAATGAAAAACAGGAACCCGTGGCTGAGTTTTACATCACCTGGTCATTTAAAAGTAAATTGAAATGAAGTATTCCTATTCATAGTGTAAAAAACTAAACCTATTTATTTCATCAGTGTTCATTACCTAACATTAATAAAAATTATGAAAATCGCATTTCACGGTGCTGCAAGGACTGTAACAGGATCAAAGCACCTGCTGACACTCAAAAATGGCAAAAAGGTTTTACTGGATTGCGGGATGTTTCAGGGAATGGGGAAGGACACGGATGCACTCAACAGAGAATTTGGTTTTGAAGCATCAGAAGTGGAGGTGATGATACTCTCCCATGCGCATATAGATCATTCCGGGCTGATTCCCCGGCTATTCAAACAAGGTTTCAAGGGAAAGATTTTTTGTACAGATGCCACCCGTGAACTATGTGGTCTGCTGTTGGAAGATTCAGCGGAGATACAGGAAAATGATACTCAATACCATAATAAAGGTAGCCGGGCGCAGGGCCGTCCTTTACAGCAGCCATTGTATACTCTTGAAGATGCGAAAAATTGCATGGATCACTTTTATGCGCAACCTTATAATCAATGGTTTACCGTTACTGAGGGTGTGGAAGCGCAATTCACTGATGCGGGTCATATTATAGGAAGTGCCTGTGTGCATGTGAGGGTAACAGAAAATGGCACAACCACTCAGATCACGTTCAGTGGTGATGTGGGACGTTACAGGGATGTCATTTTAAAATCACCACAAGTATTTACACAGTCCAGTTATATTCTGATGGAGTCTACCTATGGCAACAGTTTGCATGAAGACGTGACCACCTCTGTGGATTTATTACTATCCTGGGTTCAAAAAACATGTATCGAGAAAAAGGGCAAGCTGATCGTTCCGGCTTTCAGCCTGGGCAGGACACAAGAGATTCTTTTTGCCTTCAACCAGCTGGAAATGGAAGGACGTCTTCCAAAGCTGGATTATTTTTTAGACAGTCCGCTGAGTACTTCGATCACGGATGTGATTAAAAAATATCCTCAGTATTTCAATAAGTCTATTCAAAAGGTAATGGAGTCTGACAATGATCCTTTTCAATTCACGGGATTGAAATATATAAAATCGGTGGAAGAATCAAAGATGTTGAATTACCGCAATGAGCCCTGCGTCATTATATCTGCCAGTGGCATGGCGGAGGCTGGCCGGGTAAAACACCACATCAGTAACAATATTGAGAACAGCCGCAATGCCATTTTGATGACTGGTTATTGCGAACCCTATTCATTGGGTGGCAGGTTACTTTCCGGAGTCAGGGAAGTAGGAATTTTTGGCGTTCAACATGAAGTCCACGCAGAGATCGGGTCCATAAAAAGCATGAGTGCGCATGGGGATTATGAAGACCTCAGCCAGTGGTTATCCTGCCAGGATCCAAAGCAGGTTAAAAAACTTTTCCTGGTTCATGGTGAATATGAAGTTCAGCAGGCTTTTAAGGATCGCCTGATTAAAAAAGGTTTTCTCGACATAGAGATTCCAGAACGCCATTATGAAGTTGGATTGGAATGAGATTCAAACGCATCGGTAGTTTGATGCGAGTTCAAACATGATGGCGATTATTTTACAATTTGTTAAGGGGTTTAACAGGTCATCCTAAAGCACCCGGTTCCAAATACTATCCAGAGCTCGGCGAGAAAGTAATCACACACGCACTTTTTCAACTTTCACATCTCCTTTAAAATTAACGCATAGTTTTTGACGTATATAGAGCATAAACAAGGAGAAAACTATGAGATACTTCAAATTTTTCAGTGCGGTAATTTTTTCAGGCCTGTTGCTTGCAGGTTGTGGAAGCGTAGCCCATGTAGAAAGAGATAAAACTGTCAATTTCAATAAGTACCACACCTATGCGTGGGTAGAAACTAAAGAATCCCAGAATGATTCATCAAAAGCAAAGGTTTCTGATCTTACAGAACGCAGGATCCGGGAATCGGTTAATACAGAGATGACAAAGAACGGATGGAGAGAAGTCAAGCACCAACCCGATGCATTGTTGAGTTATGATATTCTGGTGGAAAGAAGTGTTAAGGATGAAACGAATCCGGTGTACAGTAACCCTACTACAAGGTATTTGTATAATCCTTATAACCGCCGTTGGGTACCTGTTTATTACCCTTCCCAGTTTCTGGGTTACGACAATAACCAGAGATCTGTAAGGGAAGGAACGATCACGGTCAGCATTATAGATGCGCAAACGGATAAAACGATCTGGCAGGGCTGGACAACGGATGAAGTGAACAGTAAAAATTTAACCAGCAAGGAGATTCAATCTGGTGTCAAGACCATCTTCCGCAGGTTCGATGTGGCAAAAAATTAATCAGATTTTTATAGAAGGAAAGTCCTGCCATTGGTGGGACTTTTTGCTGTAGAATTTTTTGGTAGCCATAGCGTCGGGGGCTATCTTTGCCGTCCTTAAAACGAGCCGCGTTCGTCTAAGGGCTAGGACACCACCCTTTCACGGTGGTGATACGGGTTCGAATCCCGTACGCGGTACAAAGAACCAGTCCCCACGTAGTGGGGATTTTATGTATACAGCAGCGTTGAAAAAAATATTTTTCAAAAGCGGATGTATACTTAAAAGGGCGCCGCAGGCGAACTGGTTATTTGGGTAAGCCGACACGAAAAGTGGATCACGTCCGTAATCCCGTACGCGGTACAACTACAACCTTGCACACGCAAGGTTTTTTTATGGTTACTGTATACGTTATAGAAAGTGTGTTTGATCAAGTGTGGTATACTGGAATAACAAAAGATATCATCAGGCGTTTGGCAGAACATAATGCTGGCAGGAACAGGTTTACAAAAGGACATCGTCCATGGAAAATTATTGTACAGAAGATTATACAGATTAAATTTTTCTTCCCAGACGAGTATCCCCACTGTATTATAAGCATGTTGGATTATATGCACTCATCGGGGACTCGTCTGCAAACAACTTACGGTAAAGTCTACGCGTCCCCCGCTAATACGGAAGGTCTATTTTCTCAAAATTGGGCGGGGAGACGCGTCGGGGAAGGGCAATTATTATAGTATGCCTGAACAGGTTATTATTTAAAAGATTACCATGAAAATTTTGATGCAAACCAGCCATGATAAGGCACTTAAGCCTTTAGAAATACATGGGCGCAATTATTTGCAGCTACTTAGTTCATTACGCAAATAAATATGAGTAGTATAATTTATTAGTCTAGATTACAGGTCATTCCTTCTTTTCGAACCTTTCAAAGGCATATTCCAACACTGCGACAAACCACTACTGTTTCCATTTCCCAGGTTGAACTATTCTTACCCTGCAACCTTTAAAATATTCATTACCAAATACTAACTGCATGAAAAAATTTTTGCTTTTTGCCGTAGCAACATTGTTATACGCCAACTGCTTTGCCAGAATCTGGCGTGTCAATAACAACACCGGTGTCAACGCGGATTTTACTACCCTCCAAGCTGCCCATGATGGTGCCGCAGCAGGAGATACCTTGTACCTGGAAAGTTCGCCTACCAGTTATGGTGGTCTTACAGCCACTAAAAAAATTACGGTTATAGGTACCGGATTTTTTCTTGACCAAAATCTAAACCTGCAAGCTTTTATAC
>JANLYU010000351.1:0-2079 GCA_031365785.1 Flavisolibacter sp.
TAATCAATTGATAGTTAGCAATATATATTCAAATAACGAACGAATAATATCTGTCAATAAACTAAAATACTTAGTAAATTTAAGGAGTTTGTTTTATATCTTCGCACCTCTTTTGAAACTGATTTTGATTTTTATTTTCCATTTATTTACAGGTGTTGCCATTTGATTTTCAGTAACCAACATCCTGTCTTGCAAAGGTTGGTATCAAAGAATTAATTTTACTCAAATCGTGTAGCAGCATCCTATGGCAGAAACTAAAAAGCAACTCTTCGACTATACAGAAGAAAGTATCAAGAGCCTCGACTGGAAAGAACACATCCGATTACGGCCGGGTATGTACATTGGAAAGCTGGGCGATGGTTCCAGTCCTGATGACGGTATCTATGTAATGGTGAAAGAAGTCATAGACAATTGTATTGACGAATACACCATGGGTTATGGTAAAACAGTGGAAGTTACCATTGATCAAAAAACAGTGATCATCCGTGATTATGGACGTGGCATTCCACTGGGTAAAGTAGTGGATGTGGTGAGTAAGATCAACACCGGCGCCAAGTACGACAGTAAAGTTTTTCAAAAAAGTGTGGGACTGAACGGCGTTGGAACAAAAGCTGTCAATGCACTGAGTTCATTTTTCAAAGTGGCTTCTTTCCGGGAAGGAAAAATGAAAGAAGCTGAATTTGAAAGGGGCCACCTGAACAAAGAACACAAAGAGGTAAAAAGCAATGATGATAATGGTACCCTGGTCACCTTTGTTCCGGATGAAGCCATATTTAAACATTATCACTTTCTTCCTGAGTACCTGGAAAAGCAAATATGGAATTACTGTTTTTTGAACGCTGGCCTGAAAATTATTTTCAATGGAAAATCATTTGTCAGCCGCAATGGGTTGCTTGACCTGCTAACCAGGGAAACCAATGCAGACACCAACCCCGAAAGCATTCGTTATCCCATCATCCATTTGAAAGGGGAAGATATTGAAGTAGCCCTCACCCATAACAACGACTATGGCGAGGACTATCATTCTTTTGTCAACGGACAGCATACCACGCAGGGCGGTACCCACCAGGCTGCTTTTCGTGAAGCCTACGTAAAAGTAATCCGTGACTTTTTCAAAAAAGACTACGAAGCATCCGACATCCGCCAAAGCATTGTAGCGGCTATTTCCATACGCGTGGTAGAACCTGTGTTTGAATCTCAAACAAAAACCAAGCTGGGATCTCTCAACATTGAGGAAGGGGGCCCCAGTATGCGGCAGTTCATCCTGGATTTTCTTTCCAGGGAGCTGGATAATTATTTACATAAACATTCCCTGGTAGCTGATGCAATCAAAAAAAGAATAGAACAAAGTGAAAGAGAGAGAAAAGACCTGGCCGGCATCAAGAAACTGGCCAATGAAAGAGCTAAAAAGGCCAACCTGCACAATAAAAAATTGAGGGACTGCCGGGTGCACTTCAATGACGAGCCACCTTCCAAAGGAAAACAGGAATATTTCTCCGTTCAAAAGGAAACCACCGTATTTATCACAGAAGGTGATTCTGCAAGTGGCTCCATTACCAAAGCAAGAAACGTAGAAACACAGGCAGTCTTCAGCCTCCGCGGAAAACCGTTGAATTGCTTTAGCCTCAGTAAAAAAGTAGTGTATGAAAATGAAGAACTGAATTTATTGCAGCATGCGCTGAATATAGAAGAAGGCCTTGAGGGATTGCGGTATAACCGTATTGTGATTTCAACCGATGCAGATGTAGATGGCATGCACATCCGCCTGTTGATCATGACTTTTTTCCTCCAGTTCTTTCCCGACCTGGTCAAGAACAACCATGTATATATACTTGAAACTCCCTTGTTCAGGGTACGCAACAAGCAGGAAACTATCTATTGCTATTCTGAACAGGAAAAGCAGTCAGCTGTAAAGAAATTAGGCAGTAAGCCAGAGATCACCAGATTCAAAGGTTTGGGTGAAATATCACCAGACGAATTTGGAAGGTTCATCGGTGAGGACATTCGGTTACAGCCAGTGATCCTTGATCATGGCGACCAGATACAACAGCTGCTGGAATATTATATGGGAAAAAATAC
>JANLYU010000396.1:0-2888 GCA_031365785.1 Flavisolibacter sp.
CAATAGTATTCACCCCGAACCGTATTGTCTCTTTCGCGTGCCAGTCCACTCACCGGATGCGCGTAGTGCCAGAAAAAACGAAAAGTTTGCCGCTGGATGACATCCAGCAAAGCAGAATCGGAAAGATGTTGTATGATGCCGGAAACCGGTATGGAATCAGGGTAGGTGAGTACAGGTTTTTTATTTTTCTGTGCACCAAGAAAAACCGGAAACAACAGGAGCAGAACAATTGCATTGACCACTTGCCATCGGTAAATTCCTGTGTTGGCTAATAGGACCTGTTGTAGAAAAGGCTTCTTCAAGATAGTATGGTTGGAATAAAAAATAAATTAGCACTAAAGTTCATCAATGTGAAAGATATTCCGAAGTGATCCGCCAAATCATCAATTATAATTTTATAGCTGTGCTTACCTGACCCATGGACTTTTAAATTCCAGCTTTTTTAATCCCTTCTGCACTTCGGGACAACTCATGAACAATTTCCACATCAGGCCAGTTCTGTAATTTTCAATCATGACCACAATAGGTCCTTCATCAATAGCCAGGTAAGAAGAAGCATACCATTCTTTTGATTCACTGAAGCCATCAATAAAACCGTAATTACCCCAGATCCTGTTTCCCAGGTCATCATAAAAGTGGCGGAGCGCTTTCATGGAATATTCCGGTGTGTAGGGAAAAGCAGACAAGGCAGCGGTTGGAGAAATCACCCCAAGGTCTTCAGTGGGTGAATGTGCCGCATACCCTACATAACTATCGCTGGCAGTTAATCCCCAGCAATTTTCTCCATATCCCTTCCATTTTTTTGGGTTGTCAAGGCAATAAGCATGATTGATCAAAGTATGGTGTTGGTTCTGTTCCCAGTAGTCAGCATAGGAATCTTTGAGTCCCCTGGGATCAAGTCCCATAAAACTATAATGGCTGAAAAACAAGGGTCCACCATATTCAAAACCAAGCGGCAGGTTGATGCCATAATAGGTTTTCCCATTTTTGAAAAAATTACTTTGCGCCCAACCCCGATGGTAAACATTATCCGTAACCGGATAACGCTCGCCTGAAGCAGCCAGAATATAAGTAATCAGGCATTCATTAAATCCCCTGATAGGGAAGTTCATCGACCAGCCATTGTTGGGACTCCAGTGCCAATACAGTACTTCTTCTCCACCTTTGGTAAACCAATTCCATTCGATATCATTCCATAGCCAGTTGATACGGTTGCGCAAATCTCTTTCTGTTGCAGCTTCTTTATTAAAATACTGGCGGGCACATAATAACCCTTCGAACAGGTAAGAAGTTTCAACAAGGTCTGCACCATCGTCTTTCCTGCTGAATGGAATAATTGTACCTGTTTCACCATTCATCCAGTGCGGGAAAACACCATGATAGGAATTGGCTTTCGATAAAAAATTGACCATCTTCAACAGCAGCCTTGAAGCCGTATCTCTCTTGACCCATCCTCTTTCCACTGCCACTATAATGGCCATGACACCAAATCCGGTTCCTCCCGTAGTGACTACTTCATTTCCATAGTTGTAAGCAATATTGCTTCTTTCCCTTGCCATTCCACTAACAGGATGGGCAAAGTCCCAAAAATAGTTGAACGTTTGTTTTTGTACCAGTTCCAGTAAAGCAGAATCTGAAATTTTTGCTGGGCGTTCAGTGGAGGTCGCACCTTGATGTTGTTCAAAAGCCGCCAGTGGAAGTAAAAGAAGGAAAAAAAGAAATGCTTTCATGAGTTAATTTTTACAATTCATTACAGGTTTGGGCTCTGAAAGCCAAGTCCAAGCATACCCGCCTTTACTTCGGGGCAACTCATAAAAAGGTTCCATAACAGCCCGCTGCGGTAATTTTCTATCATCACAATGATCGGTCCCTGGTCTATCGCCAGGGTGGAATTGGCGAACCAGGTATCTTTCAAACTGAACGCATCATAAAAACCATATGGTCCCCAAAGTTTGTCACCTAACTTATAATAAAAAAACTTAAGTGCCTTCATGGACTCTGCCGGTGTATATGGAAATGAGGACAACGCTGCTGTGGGTGCAATGACGCCGATATCATTGGTTGGAGATGACGCTGTATAGCCATTAGGAATGTCGCTTGCAGTGAGCCCCCAGCATTGATCGCTGTACCCATAAAATCCGTTGGGATTGGCTTTGCAGTATTCATAGTTAATCTTAGTATGGTTAGTTACCTGTTTCTTGTAATCGGCGTATATATCCGTCAGTCCATTTGGATTGATGCCTAAAAAAGAATAATGCGCGAAGAACAGTGGTCCTCCATAGGGTGGACCAAGCGGTAATTGATATCCATAATAAATATTGTTGTTCCGGATGGTACCATTTTGAGCCCAGCCATTATCATATACTACTTTGGGAACAGGAAAGGTGGTAGAAGATGCTGCCAAAACATAAGTGATCAGGCTTTCATTCCATCCATGGATCTGGAAGTTCATATCCCAGTTATAGTTCGGACTCCAATGCCAGTACAATACATTTTCATTGTTCTTTCTAAACCAGCTCCATTCTACTGCATTCCACAATGTATTGATATCATTTCGAAGACTGGTTTCTGCTGAGGTGGTACCATTAAAATACTGACGCGCACAGAGTAAGCCCTGCATGAGATAAGATGTTTCCACCAGGTCTGCTCCATTATCCTTTGTACTGAATGGAATGACTGTCCCGGTCACTCCATTGAGCCAGTGTGGGAAAGCCCCATGAAAAGTTTGTGCAGTTGTTTTCAAAAAGCCAACTATGGTTTGCAACCTGGCAAGTCCCTGTGCCCTGGTAATGAAGTTACGTTGAATGCCAGTGAGCATGGCCATGATACCAAAGCCTGATCCTCCGGATGTGACCACATCACCTGATGAATTTCTTTCTCTTGCCATA
>JANLYU010000400.1:0-7080 GCA_031365785.1 Flavisolibacter sp.
AAAAAGAATAATGACCGCAGGCCAAGGACCGCAAAAATATTGCTGGTATAAATGACCAGTTTTTCCTGTGAGATGGCAAAAACAGCCGGAATGCTGTCCAATGCAAAAACAATATCTGTTGTGGAAAGCAGCACCACCACCACGAACATATTGGTATACATTCTTTTCCCCTGTTGCAAAACAACCAGTTTTCCGCTTACATCTTCATGTATGATTGGAAAAAAACGGTTCAGCATCTGGTACACCGGATTTTTACCCGGATCGAATGTGTCTTCCTTTTTAACGGTGAATATTTTCACTCCGGTATATACCAAAAAGGCACCAAACACATAAAGTATCCAGGCAAACCTGTCGATGAGGGTCACGCCAAGGGTGATAAACCCAATGCGAAAAATGATCGCCATCAGAATTCCTATCAAAAGTGCCCTCGCTACATGATCTGCGCGAATTTTAAAAAAAGTAAAGATCAGAATGAAAACAAAAATATTATCAATACTCAGGCTCCATTCCATCAGGTAGGCGCTGATATATTCCAAAGACAGCTGAGAGCCTTTGTACCACCATAAAAAAAAGAAAAATCCAAATGCCAGACTTACCCAGAAAAAAGTCTGGTATAAAGCTTTTTTGATATTGATTTCAGCGGACTTCCTGCTGAGTAAGCCCAGGTCAAGGATCACCGCAATCAGAAGAACTATGCCAAATACCAGATAAGCCAGCCGGTCTCCTGCCATATTCCTTTGCTTTACTTAGCAGGCAAAGATAGTTAACGATCAAACAAGCTTGTTACCTGGCATATCGATAACGACGTACCTGCTGGTAAATCCATCCAAAAAACAGGACCAGTAAAATAGGCACCGCAATATTGATCAATTGCCATTTTGTTTTTTCTGCTTCTACTTTTTTTGGATCCAGTCTTCTTAGCATGAATTCCTTAGCACGGGTCTGCAGGATATCTGTAGGATTGACCAAATAATCCAAACAATTGGTAAAAAAACTTTTATTGGCAAATGTATAATGGGTGAATACATTGGTACCCATTTCCAGCGGGCCTGTAGATGAACTGAATGGATTCATGGCAATGTCACCATCCGCAACAAGAATCATTTTATTGGCGGTCTCATTACCATCAAGCATTTCGTAATGGAGGGCCTTCATGGAATCCTTCTGTTCCTTTGAGATCCTGTGGCTGTATAAGGAATGAAATTTGCCTTCCAGTAAAACAGCAATGGGAACATTTTTATTTTGAAATTGCCGTATATCAGGAGCAATTTGTAAATATTCAAAATCTATCCTGGCAGGGGCATCCAATAGCCTGGCATTGGGCGATGAAGTCAACAGGTAAGTCTTTTTAATACCTTCAGCTTCTACTGTATCGAGTGATGTCGGAAACATCGCCCGCACTCCGTCCAGGTTTCTGCTGATTGGATGATTCGTTCCGTTAAGTATGGGGAAGAAAGGCCAGTCTACCAGACGTTGCTGTTCCGAACCATTGGTGCTCACCTGCGGTAACTTATCCGACTGCATGTCCTGCAACAGGGTCTGGTTGATTCTAGCTCCATAATTAAAAAGTAGATCTTCAAGGTTCAGTCCCCTGTCGAATGCAAGAAAACCCTGCGACTTATACAAGCTGTCAAATTCTGCATACATGTTGTCGATCATCCAGAAAACTTTTCCACCGTGTACCACGTACTGGTCAATTTTTAACTTGTCAGCATCATTAAATGCCTGCGTTGGCTTCAATATAACCAGCGCATCAAAAGGTGGGATCAAGGGAGCCTGTCTGATGTTTACCGTATCGAAACTATAATTTTTAACCAGGGTAGTAACCGCATCGTTTACATTATATCCCCATCCTTCCCCATGTCCAAGCGCATAACCAATAACTGCCTTTTGAGTTTTTGTAATTTTTTGAATAGCGCTGGCAAATTTAAATTCCATGGCAGCTTCCACATTGTTGTATAAAACTGCCAGTTGTTCCGGCTCATTCCCGAATGAACGTTCACCCTTTAATAAATTAACGCCTACTGTGGTGTCTTTATAATGAATGACAGCTCCCGGCAAAACCAGTTTTTGAGTTTGCTCGTCTCCTACTTTTCCAGGTGCCTGTAATACCAAAGGATAAATCCCATAAAAATGATTCAATGAATCTATGACCCTGGAAGAGGTAGAATCATCCAGGCCTTTCAATGGATCAGTAAAGACGAAATCGATATTTCCCTTTCCATACTCTTTACATTCCTGTAAAAACTCCGCAACACTGTTGGTGAGTTTTCTAAAGCCTGTAGGAAATTCACCTTTCATGAACACTTCTACATGTACAGGACTTTCCAGATGACTTAGTAGTTCCTTGGTAGGCTGGCTGAGAGAATACCTTCTCTCAGCAGTAAGGTCAAAGCGTAAGTGAAACAAGGAGGCCAACCAATTCATGGCAACCAAAGCGACTACGAGGGCTATCCACCCCATATTTTTTCTGCTTTGCATTATCTTTTTTGGATATTATGCCTGGTGATGAGAAGGAAGAAAAAAATCAGGCTCGCGAAATATATGACATCCCTTGTATCAATCACGCCTCTGCTGATACTTTGGTAATGAAAATCTATCCCCAGCATTTCAATATAATAATCCATTCCGTTTTTAAAAGCCGGTAATTGGCTAATCAGGGTAAATCCAAAATAAAGCAACATACAAGTCGCCAGTGTGATGATAAAAGAAATAACCGCATTACTGGTAAAACTGCTGATGCATACTCCTAAAGAAACAAATACGGCAGAGAGCAAAACAAGTCCCAGATAAGACCCTGCTGCTGCGCCTGGATCTATTCCACCGGAAGCTGCCAGGTGATTGATAGTGATATCATAAACCAAAGTTGGAAGAAGGGCTACCAGAACTACGGCAAGGCAACCCAGGAATTTGCCGGTAACAATGTTCCAGCCGCTGACTGGCTGCGTCTGCAGCACTTCAAAAGTTCCTTTGCTGTATTCTTCTGAAAAGCTTCGCATGGTGATGGCCGAAACCAAAAAAAGCAGGATCCAGGGCGCAAAAGAAAAAAAATTTTCTAGTGAAGCATAGCCGTTATCAAGAATATTATTCCTCAATACAAATAATACAAGACCATTGACCAGTAAAAAAACGATGATAGCAATATAGCCGGTAAAACTGCTAAAAAAATGACGCAGTTCCATTTTACAAATTGACCACATGTAGTGCAAAATACTGAAATCATCCGAGGTAACATGGCTTAGTCGTCAGGCCTCGAACAAGAATATCAACTGGAAAATAGCACCGGGAAAACCTGATAAGTTCAATGGAAGAAGAAGCGGTATTCATTCACCACTTCAGGTATTTCTAGTTATTGCAAGCTTGTAAAACGGGATGGCAGATTACACTGAAAAGCTTTCACCGCATCCGCAGGTCCTGGTGGCATTGGGATTGTTGAAATAAAAACCTTTCCCGTTCAAACCTTCGGAAAATTCCAAAACGGTGTTGACTAAATATAAAAAACTTTTAAGGTCAGTTACCACCTTCACACCATTATTTTCAAACACCTGGTCCATCGGCTTTGCCTGGTTGTCGAAATCAAGCTGGTAACTTAATCCTGAGCAACCGCCACCCACTACACCCACACGCACGAAATAGGAAGGATCTGAAGCCACACCCATTTCAGTCATTAATTTCTCAATTTGTTTTTTGGCTGGTTCACTGATGTAAATACTGTTTTCTGCTGCTACCATATTTAATTTTTTAACGAAACTGTCTTTCCATTTTACGATGATTGGTTACTTTCCAAAAAAACAGAACTGACTGGACCCATCACCAAATCTGTGGCATCTTTTTCCAGGTTTAATTGGTGATGTTTCCATAGTGGGCTCTTATCCCTCCATGTAAGCAATGTTTTTGACACCAATGCTATCACATATTCAATTTCCTCAGTTGTTGTGGATCTTCCAAGGCTAAAGCGTAAAGAGCTCAATGCCTGATTACGATCTAATCCCAAAGCCTTCAGCACATGCGAAGGTTCCAGAGATGCGGAAGTACAGGCAGCTCCCGACGATACCGCTACTTCTTTACCAAACCCCATCAGCAAACCCTCTCCCTCTAAACACCTGAAAGTTACATTGCTGACATGCGGCAACCGGCATTGAGTGCTGCCATTGATATTGACCTCTCCAAGGCCCACCAGCGCATGTTCCAGGAGGTCGCGGAGGTGGCTCAATCGTTTTGCTTCCTGGTTCATTTCATGAAAACCAAACTCACATGCTTTTCCAAAACCAACAATAGCCGGTACATTTAGTGTTCCGCTGCGCATTCCTTTTTCGTGTCCACCACCGTCCATTTGTGCGACAAGTTTTACCCGCGGATGTTGACTCCGGACATATAAAGCGCCCACCCCCTTTGGACCATACATTTTATGTGCACTAAAGGCGAGCAGGTCGATTTGGTCTTTGTTGACCTGGACAGGTATTTTACCGGCCGCCTGTGTGGCATCTGTAAAAAATAACACCTCATGCTTCCTGGCTAATGCTCCGATTTCCGCAACAGGCATCACCGTACCAGTTTCATTATTGGCATACATGATGGCGATGAGGATGGTATCAGGACGGATCGCTGCTTCCAGATCTTTGACATTAATTAATCCATCTGATGAAACAGGAAGATAAGTGACTTCCATTCCTTGTTTTTCCAAATGCTTGCAAGTGTCCATCACAGCTTTGTGTTCTGTTACGCAGGTAATTACATGTTTGCCCTTGGAAGCGTATCGTTCCGCAATTCCCTTTATGGCCAGATTAACAGATTCTGTTGCGCCTGAAGTGAATATAATGTCATCCGCGTTGGCACCAATTAGCTGGGCTACTCTTTCCCGCGCCAGGGTAACTGCTTCTGCTGCATGCCATCCATATGCATGCTGACGACTGGATGCGTTTCCAAAATGGCGGGAAAAGTAAGGAAGCATTTCTTCCACCACCCTTGGATCGCAGGGTGTAGTAGCATTATGATCCAGATAAATAGGCAACTCCAGCATAAAAAATCCTTACTAAGCAAATTTATTTCAATTCGGCTTAGCAACCGTAGCAGGATGCCTGTTGCGACTTAATTTTACCATATTATGTAAATGAAGATCTATGATGAAAGTTGAACATATTGGAATTGCTGTCAAATCATTGACTACCTCCGTTCCCCTTTTTGAAAAATTACTGAATACGCCCTGCTATAAAACCGAAGCGGTGTTGAGCGAACAGGTTCGAACTGCATTTTTCAAAACCGGAGAGGCAAAGATCGAGTTGCTGGAATCCTTGGAACTAGATGGCGTAATCAGCAGGTTTATCGGTCGTAAGGGAGAAGGGATACACCATATTGCGTTTGAGGTGGCTGATATTAGATCAGAGATGGCAAGGTTACAAAAGGAAGGCTTTACCCTGTTACGAGAGGAACCCTCCGAAGGAGCGGACCATAAACTGGTGTGTTTTCTTCATCCTTCTTCTACGAATGGAATACTAATTGAATTATGCCAGGAAAAGACAGAATAGTTGTCTGCCCTGCAACAATCCTTCTGAAATATAAAGACCCCCGGTAGATACCGCAGGTCTTTCCTCAACGCCTAAAAAATGATTTTATAATATGATTTGTTTAGCGGTATGAAGTGACTGATCATTGCTCACTGCTATGATGCAGGGACCCCTGAATCTGGAACTCAATACTATCTGTCCTACTGGATTTTTGATTACCTGCTCTTCTATTAGCTGCCCGTTGGGAGTAATAAATTGAATTGCTACATTTCCTTTGATCTCAGAATAAAATTGAAGCAGCACCTGATTCTGAACCGAAGCGATCTGCACGGCACTGTTGCCGTTTTCTGTTCTTAGTTTCTTAACTGATGTATACATAGATTTTCCATCCCAATCAATAGTTTTAATGCGGTAATACACCACTTTAGCGATGATATTTTTATCTAAATACTTATAATTATTAAGGGTGTTGCTATTTCCGTTGGCCATTACAGAAGCCAGGGACGACCAATTGGCACCGTCGTAGCTGCGTTCAATCTTGAATAGTTCAACATTAATTTCCTGCGCCGTAGCCCATTGAACTAACACATGATTATCAGTTTTGGTAAGTGTAAATCCAACAAATTTGACAGGCAACGTTGAAAAAGGTTGAAACCCGTATGGTTCATCGGCTGTTGTTTTATCAGCAAACTGAACTCCTACGATCGTTCCGGTACGGTCGAATTTTATGGATGATCCAATCGTAATTCTTCCATCCGTTACAAAAGTGATGGACCCGGTATCGTAAATAAAAATGCCGGTGTCATTTCCAAATTCCAAAACAGCATTAAAAAGTTTGAAAACACCATAAATCTTGATCACAATATTTTGAGAAGCCATTAAAACATCAGAATTGATGACCAGTGTCATATCCCTGGGCACTACAACAATGTCTCCATTACTGGGCTGTCTTCCCAGACTCCAACTGGAGGCTGAGTTCCATGTTCCATTGTTTACGATCAGGGTATTGACTGGCGCTGCAAAAGAAGCGGTAATGATCAGGTTAATGAATATGGCGAGGAGTAGCTTTTTCATGATACGGATTTTACTTATTGGTTTTTTTAGGGCCTGTAAGTATCGCGACGAATTTTTCTAAGTATTTATTCGTATCGACCCGACAGTATAACAAATTTAAAAATCATTTGATGCAGATACAAGTCTTTAAAAGACATTTCGACGAAAATGGTATTTATTCGATAAACATTCTATAAATGGTTGAAAATTAGTTGATTAGTTTAATTCTTTGCATGCGTGCAAATACGATAAGCAGACGTGTTTTTTCCTTTCAGGAAGAGTTTTAGGATAGTTAACCTCATTCCACTAAAACCAGTTGATGGATATAATCCTCCTGAGCAAATTTTCTACCCATACAAAAAATAAACCCCCGGTAGAAACCGGAGGTTTTTCCTCAACGCCTAAAAAAACGAGGTTATAGTATAATTTGTTTTGCTGTATGAAGTGACTGGTCGTTGCTTACTGCTATAACACATGGGCCTCTGAACTTTGAACTCAGCACCACCTGTCCTACAGGATTACG
>JANLYU010000411.1:0-5376 GCA_031365785.1 Flavisolibacter sp.
TTCGATGAAGCCAGTCAGGCCTGGCTGACCATGTCAACGACATCGGCCCCGAGCGATCGCACCCAGCATTCGGCGGTCTGGGCGGGCGATCGCATGATCGTGACCAGGAGGTTTAAGCCGTGAACGTGCAGGATTTGAAGTTCGTGATGTACACTATAGTCACTATGGACGCTTGTGTACCATTGAAACACCTGAAGGCCCAAACATTGGATTGATTTCTACGCTTTGCGTTCATGCCAAGATCAACGAGATGGGATTCATTGAAACTCCTTATCGTAAAGTACATAATGGAAAAGTGGAAATGAAGCAACTCACGTTTTTGAGCGCTGAGGAAGAAGACCTGGCAAAAATCGCGCAGGCCAATACACCACTGGATGACAAAGGAAACTTTTCTGAAGAAAAAATTGTTAGCCGTGAAACCGGGGACTTCCCGATTCTTGACAAAGGAGAAGTGGAGTATATGGATGTGGCACCCAATCAGATTGTTGGTTTAAGTGCTTCGCTGATTCCATTCCTTGAACATGATGATGCCAACCGTGCACTGATGGGATCTAATATGCAGCGCCAGGCAGTACCGTTGTTACGTCCGGATGTACCCGTAGTGGGGACAGGCCTGGAAGGTAAGGCGGCACGCGATGCTAGAATTCAGATCCACTCGGAAGGAAATGGTATTGTGGAATATGTAGATGCTAATGAAATCCATGTTCGCTACAACCGAAACGAAGAACAAAGACTCGTTTCATTTGAAGATGATTTGCGCATCTACAGGCTCACCAAGTTCATCAAAACAAACCAGGAAACATCGATCAACCTGAAGCCGGCTGTGAAGAAAGGTCAATCTGTAAAAGAGGGTGATTTTCTAACGGAAGGATATGCCACCAAGGAAGGAGAGCTGGCACTGGGCAAAAACCTGAAAGTAGCTTTCATGCCATGGAAGGGATACAATTTTGAGGATGCCATCGTAATCAGCGAAAGGGTAGTGAAGGAAGATATGTTTACTTCCGTGCACATTTCTGAATATGAACTGGAAGTGCGGGACACCAAATTGGGTGAAGAAGAACTCACACCGGATATTCCCAACGTATCAGAAGAAGCTACCAAGGACCTTGATGAAAATGGTATCATTCGTATTGGTGCGCAGATCAAAGAAGGTGATATCCTGATTGGTAAGATTACTCCGAAGGGAGAATCAGATCCAACGCCGGAAGAAAAACTACTGCGTGCGATTTTCGGAGATAAGGCAGGCGATGCAAAAGATGCTTCCCTGAAAGCGCCAAATGGAGTAGAAGGTGTGGTGATCAGCAAGAAATTATTTCAGAGGGCTAAGAAAGATAAGAACGCAAAGGTGCGTGAAAAAGCCGCTATTGAAAAGTTGGAAAAGGTGCATGAAAAAAATATGGCTGACCTGATGGAAGTGTTGCTGGAAAAATTGCAGATGCTGTTGAAGGAAAGAGCTTCTTCTGGCGTTACCAATAATTTCGGTGAAGTCCTGATTGGTAAAGGTGCCAAATTCACACAGAAGAACCTGGCCCAGATAGATTTCATGAATGTCAATCCTCTTGGGTGGACCTCAGACGCAAAAGTGGATGACCAGATCAACATCCTGTTGCATAATTACAGTATCAAGTACAATGAAGAATTAGGAAGATATAAAAGAGAGAAGTTTAATATCTCCATTGGAGATGAACTCCCTGCCGGCGTATTGAAATTAGCCAAAGTATATATCGCGGTGAAACGCAAGTTGAAAGTAGGTGATAAAATGGCTGGTCGTCACGGTAACAAAGGCATTGTTGCCAAGATTGTACGTGCGGAAGACATGCCTTTCCTGGAAGATGGAACACCAGTGGATATTGTTTTGAATCCATTGGGCGTGCCTTCGAGGATGAACCTTGGACAGATTTATGAAACTGTTCTTGGATGGGCCGGTGAAAGACTGGGTATGAAATTTTCCACCCCCATCTTCGACGGAGCATCAGTGGATGACATTGCCAAATATATTGACCAGGCAGGCCTTCCCACATTTGGACATACTTATTTGTACGACGGGGAAACCGGTGACCGTTTTCACCAGAAAGCCACTGTAGGTATTATCTATGTGATCAAATTGCACCACATGGTGGATGATAAAATGCACGCGAGAAGCATTGGTCCATACAGTCTCATTACGCAACAGCCTCTCGGTGGTAAAGCACAGTTTGGCGGACAGCGTTTCGGAGAGATGGAAGTGTGGGCACTGGAAGCCTATGGAGCATCCAACATCTTACAGGAATTATTGACACTGAAGTCGGATGATATCATTGGTCGTGCAAAAACATATGAAGCCATTGTGAAGGGTGAGAACATTCCACGTGCAGGTATACCTGAATCATTCAATGTATTGGTTCATGAACTGCGGGGATTGGGACTGGATTTAAAGTTCCATGATTAAATAGCAACGGGCTTCGGGACTGAAATTTTTGAATGGCAAGTCTCAGAGTTGGTGGCATAAAGCTCACAGCTTAAAAAATATTCATCATTAGAAATCATCAAAATGGCTTTTAATAAAAGAGATAATCGTCCTAGACCTACATTTTCAAAAATTACTATCGGACTGGCATCACCTGACAGTATCCTGGAAAAAAGCTTTGGAGAAGTATTGAAGCCTGAAACCATTAACTATCGTACTTATAAACCTGAAAGAGATGGTTTGTTTTGCGAAAGGATTTTTGGGCCGGTAAAAGATTACGAATGCGCCTGCGGCAAGTACAAACGGATTCGTTATAAAGGTATCGTGTGCGACCGTTGCGGCGTAGAAGTCACTGAAAAGAAAGTTCGCCGCGAGCGCATGGGCCATATTAAACTGGTGGTGCCTGTGGTGCATATCTGGTACTTCAAATCATTGCCTAATAAAATAGGTTACCTGTTGGGTATGAGCTCCAAGAAACTGGAGAGCATTGTATACTACGAACGTTTTGTAGTGATCCAGTCGGGCATCCGGGCTGATAAGGGTCAGAATTATGGTGACCTTCTCACAGAAGAAGAATACCTGGATATTCTCGATACGCTTCCAAAGGATAACCAGCATCTTTCTGACGAGGATCCTAATAAATTCATTGCCAAAATGGGAGCAGAAGCTGTTCACGACCTGTTGGCAAGGATTGATCTGGACCAGTTGTCTTTCGACCTTAGAAATGCTGCAGCCACAGAAACTTCTCAACAGCGTAAGGCAGATGCACTGAAGCGTCTGTCGGTCGTGGAATCTTTCCGCGATGCGCAAACAAGAATTTCCAACCGTCCGGAATGGATGGTCATGCAATACATTCCTGTGATTCCACCGGAATTGCGTCCGTTGGTTCCATTGGATGGTGGACGCTTTGCCTCATCGGACCTGAATGACCTGTATCGCAGGGTGATCATCAGAAATAATCGCCTGAAAAGATTACTGGAGATCAAAGCTCCTGAGGTCATCTTAAGAAATGAAAAACGTATGTTGCAGGAGGCTGTAGACAGCTTGTTTGATAACAGCCGTAAATCGAACGCTGTAAAAGCTGAAGGCGGTCGTGCACTGAAATCCCTTTCGGATGTTTTAAAAGGTAAACAGGGACGTTTCCGTCAGAACCTACTGGGAAAACGTGTTGACTATTCAGGACGTTCGGTCATTGTAGTAGGACCTGAGTTGAAGTTATATGAGTGTGGTCTGCCAAAAGATATGGCAGCAGAATTGTTCAAGCCATTCATCATTAGAAAATTAATTGAAAGAGGTATTGTAAAAACAGTGAAGTCTGCAAGAAAGCTGGTAGACAAAAAAGAAGCTGTTGTTTGGGATATCCTTGAAAATATATTGAAAGGTCACCCGGTGATGTTGAACCGTGCTCCTACTTTGCACCGGTTATCCATTCAGGCTTTCCAGCCCAAATTAGTTGAAGGAAAGGCCATCCAGCTGCACCCTTTGGTGACCACAGCATTCAATGCAGACTTTGACGGTGACCAGATGGCTGTACACGTGCCTTTGAGCCATGCCGCCATCCTGGAAGCACAGTTGCTGATGCTGGCTTCGCACAACATCCTCAATCCGCAAAACGGTACGCCTATTACCCTTCCTTCACAGGACATGGTGTTGGGACTGTATTATATTTCAAAAGGAAAGAAATCTACCGAACAGGAAAAGGTTCGTGGAGAGGGAAAGGCATTTTACAGTGAAGAGGAAGTCATCATCGCCTACAACGAAAAAGTAGTGGATATGCATGCATGGATCAAGGTGAAAACCAATGTCCGTGAAGATGATGGATTGTTGACCCATAAGTTGATCGATACCACAGTTGGCCGAGTTATTTTTAACCAGCACGTTCCTAAAACTGTAGGTTTTGTCAATGCATTGCTCACTAAAAAGAACCTCCGCGAGATTATAGGTGATATCATCAACATCACGAATGTTCCAAAGACAGCCAAGTTTTTGGATGATATCAAACAGCTTGGTTTCCGTACTGCTTTCCAGGGTGGATTATCCTTTTCCATTAATGACCTCATTATTCCAGACAATAAGGACGAACTGTTGTCTAACGCTAAAGTGGAAGTGGAAGAAGTGTGGGATAACTATAACTCCGGATTGATTACCAACAACGAACGTTACAATGGTATCGTGGATATCTGGTCTCGTGTGGATACACGCATTACTGAAACCCTGATCAGGGAATTGGCAAATGACAAACAGGGCTTCAATTCTGTTTTCATGATGCTGGATTCCGGAGCCCGTGGTTCTAAACAGCAGATTAAGCAGCTTGCAGGCATGAGGGGTCTGATGGCTAAGCCCAGGAAATCCGGTTCAACAGGATCGGAGATTATCGAAAATCCGATTCTCTCCAATTTCAAAGGCGGACTGAATGTACTGGATTACTTCATCTCAACGCATGGTGCCCGCAAGGGTCTTGCGGATACCGCACTGAAAACAGCAGATGCCGGTTACCTGACCCGCCGATTGGTGGACGTATCTCAGGATGTAGTGATCACTGAAGAAGATTGTGGCACCCTTCGAGGCATTGCCACATCTGCTTTAAAAGATAACGAGGACATCATTGAACCCTTGTCCGACAGAATCGCTGGTCGTACTTCGCTCCATGATATTTTTGATCCGATCAATGAACAATTACTGGTATCGGGTGGAGACGCTATTACCAATGAATTATCACAGCGAATTGAAGATGCTGGTATTGAAATCGTTGAAATCCGTTCCGTGCTGACCTGCGAAAGTAAACGTGGAACGTGTGTAAAGTGCTATGGAAAGAACCTGGCGACAGGTTACCTAGCACAACGAGGTGATGCTGTAGGTATCATTGCTGCCCAGTCGATTGGAGAACCTGGAACACAGTTAACCCTGCGTACCTTCCACGTGGGTGGTGT